>CAYLVL010000088.1:0-9466 GCA_964387135.1 uncultured Planctomycetota bacterium | reverse complement strand
GAGCGATCACCGGAACCGATCTCAATGGGACGACCGCACTCGATGCAGAATCCCTTTTGCTTCTTTGGCAATTCTTCCGCGTTGCGAGCAACGTACTCATCTACGAAATTCTGGATCTCTCCGAGCGTCTCGGTTTCATCTATCATGAATGCGAGGTCGATACTGTTCGACTGCGAGTATTCATAGAGGTTCATTGAGCTGACAATGGCCTTGTCATCAAAGATGTAGACCTTGGCATGCAAATCCGACACGAGACGTATATCGCCTCCGATCGCCTGTATATCCACGACTGCTCGCTCCACTTTCTCAACATCGTTACTGTAATTGGGATCAGGCTTCCGCATATAAAAGATGACTTCTACCTGACGCTCGATGGCCCTCTCTAGCTCAGTTCTAAGGTGACCCCAGAATTTGACGAAAGGAGATACGAGTATGCACTTGGATTTCGAATCTTTGATAGCATCAACAATCGCTGGGCCGATCTGATAGCTGTGGATAAGCTTTGGCAATTTACTTACCTCCCGGTTTGGTTTTCTCCAATATTAACCATTTTCTATGATCTATGCCACCAATGCGTGCCCATCGAACATGGATTGCTGTCACTCCGGTTCCGTTCGCTCTTCGAACTTGATGCCGAGCTCCTCAAGCTCTTCGAGGATCGGCTCGTATATCTCGGGAACCACCGGAATATGCACGCCGGTCATGTTGATCCTGCCCTGGAGGATCAGCTTGACCGCGACCGCCGCCGGAAGCCCGACCGTCCTGGCCATCGATGTGTCCCCGTTCGGGATGCCGAAATCGATCAGCGTCGAAGTGATCTTGTCCTTCCTGTCGGGGTACTCGGCTCGGAAGTCATGGTGCAGCACGACCATGTCTCTCTCGCCCGGCTCGTACTGGAGCTTCTCCAGGAAAATTGCCACCAGCACGTCCAGCGGACTCGATTCCGCCGACGGCAGCGGTTTCTCATCAAGAAGCCCGAGCCATTTCCATTTCTCCAGCACCGGCGGATCATCCGGAAGATCGAGCTTCTGCGTGAGGTTCCGTTCCAGCTCATCGTCGTTGGGAACCCCGGCGAGCTTGGCCATGAAGTCGCGGTATGTCATGCCGCCCAGACCGTCCATGACATCAATGTCGAACAAACCGATATCGGCGAGTTTCTTCCATGTCACGCAGTGGCCGAGATTGCGTAGAGTCCCACGGAACATGGTCTTGACGTCCTTCAGGCCGTAGAGGTCGATATAGGGTATGCTGTCGCGATTGGGGTACGCCTCGAACGGATCGTCGAGGCCTTCCACCTTGAGGATGTGGAAGTGATCGAACAGGTTCTCGCCCGGAACCTCGATGATCTTCCCGTCTTCGAGATAGCGTGCGTCCGCTCGTGCCGCGAGCACCACTCCCCTGGGACTCCACGAGAACTTGTAGCCGTACGGATTGGTGTTCGCTTCGGGAGCGGGAAGTCCGCCGCAGTATGATCGAAAACCGGTGACCTTCCCGCCCGACTTCTCGACGTCGTGGATGATCTTCATCGCCGACATGTGATCGATGCCGGGATCGAGGCCGACTTCGTTCAGGATGAAAACCCCTGCATCCCTTGCCGGACCGTCAAGCTCTTTCATGGCGGGGCTGACGTAGCTCGTCGTGACCATGAGCTTGCCGTGACGGATGCAGGCCTCGGCGACGGTCGGGTGATGCATGGCTGGAAGCAGGCTGATGACCAGGTCATGCTTCCTCACGTGGATATCGAGGTCTTCAGGTTTCTTCTCGATATCGAAATGCACCGCGGTGCCGCGGGGATTGTCGCCGATAAGCGCGAACGCCTTGGTGGTGGTGCGCGTCGCGATGGTCAGCTCGAACCGGGGGATATCGAGAAGATAGTTGACGAGAGGTCGCGTGACCAGTCCCGCTCCAAGCAGAAGTATCTTCTTGTTGTCGGTTGCATCTGATGTCATGCTGATAAAGCTCCTTGGAGTGGTTCAGCTTTCCCTGTCGATGAACTCATGGAGGTATTCGTAATCGGGAGTAAGCTCGCCGTGATAGCAGATCATGGCCTTTCTGATTGAATCGGGAAGGTTGATATCATCGAAATCGAGGCTGAAGTTGGCGATGGCCAGTTTGGGTATGAACGGTCTGAGTGTCGATGAGAAACGGGAGCTTGACTCACGCGGCAGCTCGGCGGGGAGGTTATCGACGGCCAGAATGACCGGACCGTTGCCCTCGACTCCATCGACTGCCTCTCCGGTATCGACATCATAGACAAAGACCGGATTGCCGGAGTCGGTGACCTTGGTTGTCACCTCTATCGCTCCCTCGATGTCGCAGGAGATGTCGCCGATAACCCTCAGCTTCGGTCTTTCGTCGGAGTAAAGCTTCTTCACCTGCTCCTTCGTGACCAGTCGCGGATACTTCTCGCTCCAGTAGATGCAGTTCATGAGGACGGTCAGGTGCGGAACGTACTTCGGGAAGACACCGCGATAATGTTCGGGATGATCGTAGTAGTCCTGCAACTCGAACGGGTGCGACGAATCGACCGGCTCGACCATATGCTCTTCCTTGAACACGACCTTGTAGACCCGGTTCGGCGAGTCCATAAGGCCCGATGGCGGGTCGAGGAGCTCCCGGGGGCTGATTTCGAGAACCGGAAGATGGTCGAGTATTCCCTGGGCGCCAATGGAGACATTACCGTAACCCGCGAATCCGAAGACTACCGGATGGATTTCCGGCGGGACTCCGTTTCGGGCGATATCATCGCTCATGGTCTCAAGAACCGGCTCGATCGCGGTGAGCCTCGAGTACTCGACTGCTTTCCGTAAGCCTGTAAATGGATTCTCGGTTCCCTCGGCCCTCACTTTTTGTCCGAGCGCCCAGAGGGTATCGATCATTCCAGCCTGACCGGCCTCGTTCCCGAAAAAGACGAGCCGCCTGCCGTCGTCGTCGGTGATCCTCTCGTAGTCGATGAGATTGCACTCGATCTCCATCAGCCGTTTCAGCATCGGCATGTTGTACGGCTGGCCCTTGATGACATGCGCAAAGAAAACGTAGGTGTTGCCGCGAATGAAGAAATCGGCGGGCATCTCCTTGATTCCGAGAATGACCGAGCAGCCGGAAAGCTGCTCATCGATCTGCGCGCCGACCGCGAGGTACTCCGCATCGCGGAAAGCGCGAATGCCGGAGGGCTGAAGGGAGAAATCTATCCCGCTTTCACGCTTCAGTAACCCGACATCGCCGGGGATGAGCGGACTTCTTCGCTCCCACTCGTTCTTGTCTTCTCTGCGAATGCCGATGCGATTGGGCATAAAAACACCCCTCCCTGACTGCCAAGAGGGATCGAGCCAGGGGGATGGCATTGTAACAAAGTGCCACAAACGGGGCAATGGCCCGGTCGTCAATGCCGATTTCGTGCTATATTCTCGTCACGCAATGGATTCCGGTCGTCAGGAAGGACAGCCGCTTGTCAGGATTGTGGTCGGTCTCGGATCAAACCTCGGCGACCGGTTGGGCCATCTTCAGGTCGCGCTTGACGCTTTCAGAAAGGCCGAGGGAGTGGAGGTCATGGCCTGGAGTCGAGTCTATGAATCGCAGCCGGTCGGGGAGGGACTTGAGGGGGATTTCCTGAATGCTGTCATGGTGTGCGATACAAACCTGACTCCGATGGAAGTGCTCGCGTTGTGTCGTGAGATCGAGGAGATGTGCGGGAGGGATCGTAAGGTGGAGAATTCGACGGGGATACGCAACAGAACGCTGGACTGCGACGTCATATTCTTCGGAGAGGAGACGATTGAAACACCTGAGCTGGTCGTTCCTCATCCGCTGTGGCACGAGAGAGCATTTGTGGTCATGCCGCTAATGGATGTGGTTGAGCATTTGAGCCCGCATCAGAACGGGCTTGTGCAAAATGCCACAAAAGCCATGAATGAGCTATCAGGCTCTTGCCGCAGGATTGAGAAAATGTTAGATTGATTTTGCCAGCCGCTTGGATCCATCGGGACCGAGACGGAGAATCCGCAGAAGAGGTCTTCTGTCATCTATCCGCCCGGTTCATCGGGTTTTTTGCATTTCTTTGATGATGAAAGCGGTTGACATCATGGGGGACATCCATTCTACCTGGTAAGGAGGATAGGATGAGCAAAAGCAAGGTAAATGTCCGGACATTCCGGACCATGAAGCGAAGGGGCGAGAAGTCAGTCTGGCTGACGGCTTACGATTACCCCACGGCGGTCCTGCTGGACAGGGCCGGCATCGACGGGATTCTCGTCGGTGACTCGCTCGGCATGGTGGTGCAGGGACACGAAACAACTCTACCCGTAGTACTCGATGAGGTTATCTACCACTCGCGGATGGTCGCGAGGGGGCTTCAGCGCGCGTTTCTCGTGGGCGACATGCCGTTCGGCAGCTTCCAGGCCGACGAGAACAAGGCGATTGAGAATGCTATCCGTCTTGTGAAAGAGGGCGGTTGCGAGGCGGTTAAATTCGAGGGAGCGGGAAGGCTTCTCGGGCTGATGGAGAGGCTTGTCTCGATGGGTGTGCCGGTCATGGCGCATCTGGGGCTTCTGCCGCAGTCGATCAACGCGATCGGCGGTTTCCGCGTCCAGGCCAAGAAACAGAAGGCCGCCGAGGATCTTCTCGCGGAGGCGAAAAGAGTCGAGGAGGCGGGTGCATTCTCGCTTGTGCTTGAGTGCGTGCCCCAGGAAGTGGCCGGGATGATTACTCGCGAGCTGAGCATCCCGACCATTGGAATCGGGGCCGGCTCGGAAGTCGACGGGCAGATTCTTGTTTTCCATGACATCATGGACATCCTGCCCGGCTACCAGCCGAGGTTCGTGCGGAACTACGCTCATGTCGGGGAGACGATAGTCGATGCGGTGAAGCATTACATCGACGATGTGCACTCGGGCGACTACCCGTCGCAGGATGAGTCGTTCTCGATGGACGATGAATCCTTCCGTAAACTTATGGAAGGCGTGGGCGGTAACGGTGGATCCGACGCCGCTAATCCGGAGAAGAAGGAGCTTGTGTGACTCAAGAGACGGAAGATAGCGGCATTCCCGTTTTTCGCACCCCGCGCGAGGCGCAGGAATGGGCGCGCCGATGTCGCGCGGACGGAAAGACCATCGGATGCGTCCCGACCATGGGCGCTCTCCATGAAGGGCACTTATCACTAGTGCGGAAGAGTGCTGATGAGTGCGACGAGACGATTGTCACAATCTTCGTGAACCCGCTCCAGTTCGCACCAAGCGAGGATCTGGACAAGTATCCCCGCGACGAGCGAAACGATCTCAAATTGTCTGAGGAGAATGGCGCTACCGCGGCGTACTGCCCGTCGGTGGACACCATGTACAAGGCCGACCGGAGCGTCTTCGTGGTCGAGGAGAGCCTCTCGAAGGTGCTTTGCGGGAAGTCCCGTCCGATTCACTTCCGGGGTGTGCTGACTGTCGTCGCCAAGCTCTTCAACGCGTGTTTTCCCGACAAGGCGTACTTCGGTCAGAAGGACTACCAGCAACTGCTGATTGTGAGGAGAATGGTTCGAGACCTTGATTTCCCTGTCGAGGTTGTGTCGTGTCCGATAGTCCGCGAGTCGGACGGGCTCGCGATGAGCTCGAGGAACAGATATTTGAGCCCCCAGGAGAGGGTGGACGCCAGGTCTCTCAGCGTGGCTTTGAGCGCGGCGGAGGCGGTATTTGTGTCGGGCGAGCGAAATCCCCGGGCAATCGAGCGCGTCGCGAGAGAGATCATCGAGCCGGTTGAATCGGCGAAGATAGACTACATTGAGTGCAGGGATGCGGAGACGCTTTGGAGTGTCAATGAGATCGAGCGTCCCGTTGTGCTTGCTTTGGCGGTTTTCATCGGCGAGACAAGACTTATTGACAACATTGTATTGAACCCCGACAAGGAGGGGTGATGAATATGTTTCGACAGTTTCTTCTTGGCAAACTGCATCGATGCACGGTGACCAGGGCTGATCCGGACTATATCGGCTCCGTGTCCGTCGACAGGAACCTGATGGACGCGGCGGGCTTCCTGCCGTACGAGAAGGTCCTGATCGTCAACGTCAATACCGGCGCCCGATTCGAGACTTACGTGCTCGAAGCGCCGGCGGGCTCAAGAGCCATCGGCATGAACGGAGGCGCGGCATTGCTGGCCAAAACGGGCGACATCTGCCTGATCATGGCCTACGCGTACGTGAAGGATGGAGAGGTGGTGCGGCCTAAGACCGTTATCATCGGCGATGGCAATGAGATCGAGGCCGTGATTGAAGAAGAGGTGGCGGTTCCGGTCCTGTCGGATGAAGCAATCGCCATCGGCTGATGCTCCCAGGAGATTCGTAATCGTTTCAATTGGGAGAGGGAGTTGAAGGTGTTGAAAACATGACGATACAGCAGCGTATACAGGAATTGAAGCGCGAAAAGAATGCAGTTATCCTGGCTCACAACTACCAACTCCCGGAGATCCAGGATGTAGCCGATCATACGGGCGACTCGCTGGAGCTTTCGAGAATCGCGGCGAGGGTCGACGCGGACCTCATCGTCTTCTGCGGTGTCAGGTTCATGGCCGAGACCGCGAAGATCCTCTCGCCGGAGAAGACGGTAGTAATGCCGGAGTACTCGGCCATCTGTCCGATGGCGAAGATGATCGACGGTGCAGCAGTGCGAGGGCTCAGGAAGAAGCATCCTGAGGCGGTTTTCGTCGCCTATGTCAATACTACCGCCGAAGTCAAGGCCGAGGTCGATCTGTGCGTTACGAGCGCCAATGCGGTTTCGGTGGTTGATGATCTTCCCGACGGAACCGAAGTCGTGTTCCTGCCGGACAAGAATCTCGGGCTTTATGTTCGTCACGAAACCGGAAAGCGGGTGCATATCTACGAAGGCTTCTGCCCGACGCACAACCGCATTCTGAAGGAAGACATCCTTCTCGCGAGGGAGAAATGGCCGAACGCGTTGGTCGTTTCTCACCCGGAGTGCAAGCCCGAAGTGCTGGAGCTTTCGGATTTCGTCGCGGGCACTTCGGGCATGCTGAAGTTCTGTAAGGGGAATGAAGCGAAGGAGTTTATCATCGGAACCGAGCAGGGCATGCTTCACAGGCTTCGCAAGGAGCTTCCGGACAAGAAATTTCACACTCCATCGGAGTTGAACATTTGCCCCAACATGAAAAAGACCACGATCGCGAAGTTGATGCATTCCATCGAGACGGAAACGGTGGAAGTTGTGATACCCCAGGATATAGCTGAGCGGGCGTACGGTGCGCTCGAACACATGCTGGTGAGCTGACGACGCCGGCACCGTCCGGTTTGCTGTTCTGGATCACCGGAATCGGGAGACACAGCGGATGAATATCGGGATTATCGGCGTTGGCACGATCGGAGAGTTTCTCGTCAGAGGGCTCAAGTCCGACGAGGCCTTCACTCTTGTCGCAGTTGCAGATATCGATGGCGCGAGGGCCAGAAAGGTCCTCACGGAAAACGGCCATCCCGAGAATCTGCTGATGCCCTTCAAGGATTTTCCTCCTGAAACCGACGTTTATATCGAATGCGCCAGCGCGTCCGTTGCCGGTGATGTGGCGAAGCATGTGCTGGAGAAGGGAAAAACGGTTATCATAGCGAGTGTCGGGGGACTTGGGGATATTGATGAGTACAGGGAGATCGCAGAGCGTACGGGTGGAAGCCTGCGCCTGCCTTCGGGAGCGATAGCGGGTCTGGATGCTCTCAAGGCGATCCCGTCCGCAAGCATTGATGGCGTTCTGCTCAAAACCACTAAACCGGCGAAAACGCTGGCGGACGCGGAATACGTGAGGGAGCAGCGAATCAACACGCTTGAGTTCGCAGAGCCGACCCGGATATTCGAGGGAAGCGCTCGCGAGGCGGCGAAGGCTTTCCCGAGGAGCATCAATGTAGCCGCGGCGCTCGCCCACGCGACTATAGGTCTGGACCGAACCCGGGTTGAGATCTGGGCCGATCCGAACAGCGATAAGAACCGACATTCAGTCCGGGTCGAGAGCGGTCACGGGACTATCGCGACGGATGTGGCCAATGTGCCGTTCGAGGAGAATCCACGCACGAGCCGACTGGCGGCGTATTCGATTCTCGCCACTGTCAGGGGCCTTGCGGGCGGAGTTGTTGTCGGGACCTGAGCCTGATGGAGATGGAATTCGATCATAATCGGACAATCTGTGATTTCCCCTGGGAGACCATTGACAGCGATATCGAGCGATGGCTCTTGGAAGACATCGGTTTCGGCGACGTGACCACCGATCCGCTGCCACTGGAGGGGATCAAGGTCACTGCGGAGGTGCTGGCCAAATCAGAGGGCGTGGTTTCAGGAGTGGGTGGATTTTTGAGAATACTCCAGCGGAGTTGCCCGGATCTTGTTGTCGAGAAGGCGGTGCCGGACGGTACCGGGTACAAGCCGGGAGACATACTCATCCGGGTTGTGGGCGATGCAAGGAAACTTCTGCATGCAGAGCGCACGGCTCTGAATCTCCTTAACCATCTTTCAGGGATCTCGACACTTGCAGCGAAATTCGTGAAGGCTGTCGAAGGAACCGGGGTCAAGATCATAGACACGCGCAAGACCACCCCGGGTCTTCGGGCGCTAGAGAAATACGCGGTGAGATGCGGTGGGGCCGCAAATCATCGTTGCGACCTGTCTTCGAGCGTCCTTCTTAAGGATAACCATCTGGTGATCGTGGGAGCCGAGTTGGAGGATGCGATCAGACGGATAAGGGAGAAATCGGGTCACACGATCAAGATCGAGATCGAGGTGGATGACATCGATCAGGCAGAGCGTGCCGCAGCCGCCGGAGCGGACATAGTGATGCTGGACAACATGACGCCCGACGACGGTCGCGAGGCGGTGCAGCTAGTCGGTGATTTGGTGACCGTCGAGGCTTCCGGTGGGGTGAATCTGGAGAATGTCCGTGAATGGGCGGAGAGCGGAGTCGATTTGATTTCTGTGGGGCAAATCACTCACTCGGCTCCGGATGCGGACATGTCCGTCGAGTTTGTGAAGGTCGAGCGCGAGGACGTTGGCAGGGAATCGTGAGCGATATTAAAGCGCGGGAACGAAGTTCAGGAATTATGGATTGGAGGCCGCTACAATATGGCTGAAGCCGAAGAAAAACCGAAATCGGGAATAGCAAGACAGGCGTCCGAGGGTCTTAGACATCGACAGGACCACATCGAGTTCCTCGAGGAGTACATCTCCGAGATCACGGCCAAAATCGATGAGCTCACCGATGGAAGAAACCTCGAAAAGATGATCGATCGCCTGGAATACCGTATAGAAATCCTTTCCCAGGCGGACACCAGGTTCTCCGGTCGAATAAACGAGCTGAAAACCGAGCTCAAGGCCCTCAAGGCGGAGTACAACAAGGTGCGACCGATAATCGAGGAGCTTGAAGCGGAAAGGACGTTCTACCGGGATGTGCAGTCCGAGCTTTAGTTCTCCCCGATGCCGATGCTGCTGGCGATAGACAT
>CAYLVL010000087.1:0-9499 GCA_964387135.1 uncultured Planctomycetota bacterium | reverse complement strand
CCGGCAGCTTCCCCGGCATTGCCTTCAAACCGCGCGATGTTCATGTCGGCCAGCGTAATAAGAGGATCGGGGATGCCTTCTTCTCCAAGCAGTCTTTTAAGAGTCTCCGAAGCTTCCCTTATCGCGTCCGCATTTTCGGATTGGAATGCATCGAGAAGCGCCCATCTTGCAGACACAGGATCGTCGAGGCTCCTCGCCCGCAACTGGTCCCGCATGGCATCGGCATCTTCCCATCGACCCAGATCGTCGTACAAACGACTGAGCGCGAAGAGCGTGTCTGAATCAGGAGCATCTCTCCCTGCTTCAAGTAAAGCCTCATAATCGCGTGCGGCCTCTTCGTACCTCCCCATCGCCCAGAGCACTTCAGCCCTGAGTCTGAGAAGGTCTGGGCGGTTGGCATCCAGGCGGTAGTGCGCAAGAGAGAGAAACGCCTCGTCGAGACGTCCGAGCTCGAAGAGAAGCGGAGCGCGAACCTGCTCGGCTTCGACCGAAGTCACTATCCCGTTATCCACGGCGCCGTCGAGGAGCATCAGGGCCTGCCTCGGTCCGTCACTCTCGTACAGATTGAAAACTCCCGCCCACAGTTCTTCCGGTCTCACGGATGACCAGTCGATCGGCTCTTCCTGCTGGGTCTGCTCCGTCTCGACGGTTGACCGCTCGCCTCCCGAATCCGATTCGCCGGGCCGACACGCGGGAAGAATCGCCAGAAGAGCTATGAGCAGGAGATGGCAAGTTGGATATGCCTTGCTAATTGGGTTCATCGTGCCGTGTGGATTATACCCGCTTTCACATCCGCGTGCGGACATGAAAAGGACCGAGAGTCGCTCCGGCCAAAGCGCTTCCGCAATTGCAGATTATCGGGAGTTGAGAGATGGTTCAGAGGATAGGCTGCCAGGTGTGGGGGTCGCGGGGGCTGACGCCCGGTCCCGGGTTATAAACCCTGACAACGTTGTCCTCAGTGATCGCGAATGTGGCAAGCCGGCCGTAGGATCGCTCCGGCCGGGGATAGGCGATGATCGTAAATCCGCCCGCGCCATGCTCTCCGGCTGTTTCCCTGGTCATGAACACCAGTGAGTAGTCCACGATAATGCTGCTCAGGGTGACATCCCTGCTGATAAGGTTGGCGTCCTTGAGGTCCTGGAAGTCCGCGTACTCACCGCCGTGCTGGTGCGACAGGGTGTAGTCCGCCATCACCGAGCCGATCGTCCGCAGTCGCCTCTGGGCCTGCGCCTCGATAACCTTTCCTCGCTGGATAAGCAACTGGGGTATGAGCAAGGCGGCGAGTATCGAGACAATGCTCGCGACAAGCAGCAACTCCAGCAGCGTATAGCCGGCCTCGGCCGGTTTCCGACTGCCTGAACTTTCTTGCTTTCTTCTGCTAAACAGCAGTTCGTTACCTCGCTCGGCTTTTACCGATTGCCAGCTTCACCATAATGACGGGCTGAGCCCGCCGACCCTGTAATCCTACAAACATGCACCTGACAAGACTGGAACCTGCCCAAGGCTCCATCAATCTAGTACCATTTTCTGGACGACCTGTAAACAGGCAATGCAATTTCCCTGGAAACGTCACCCGCTTGATACAGGCCCTTCGAAGTCAATGGAAACGAATGCCTCAGGCTCCCAGATCGCCCAAAGCCCGCCCGGCATGCCTGATCCGTCTTGCGCTCGGCCCGACAATCATCAGCTCAATCACAACTCCCAGCAGCAGAATGGCCAGAGTGACAATACTGATCGCCGCTCCCCGAATAAACGCAATCGGCTCGTACTGGAACAGAACGATGTGCTCGCCTTCGGGAATCCTGACAGCCCGGAATCCCACATTCGCCGGGTATATCTTCGCTTCCTGACCGTCCACCCATGCCTTCCACTCCGGATGCCATGCGTCAGACAGAACAAGCCATCCTGCCTGAGACCTGTCGATCTCGAACTCCAGCCGCTGAGGCCTTTCCTTATTTAATATGATGCGATTTGAATCGGGATTCAGACCAATTGAAGCCGTTTCTTCGTCTGCAAATCCCTCCGGCGCTTCGACTATGACCCTCAACTCGCCCGTTGGGGATACTATGCCCCCGCTTTCGGTCAGTACTTCAAGCGCTTCCTCTGCATCCGACACGACGACCGCTTCGCCAGTCAGGTAGAACCTTGGGGCCGGTATCGGGTTTCTCCCGTATATCATAAGGCCGCCCTCATGTTCGAGGCTCCACCGATCCGGGTCCATGCCGCTCTCGGGCTTTGAAAGGAGCTCCGCATCGTCCGAGATGACCCACCTGACGGCCATCGCGTCGAGTATCGGCGATGCGAGCGCGCCGGGACGGGTTACCGGCAGCGCCAGGCCGTTCCATGCGAGCGATCTCGGGTCGAGCGCCTTCAGCAACTGCCATTGCCGCCTGAGCACGAACGAATCGTATCCCTGCGCGTCCCTCATCCCTGCCCACATCGGAAGGTTCCCGCCGAATGTCAGGGGATTATCCGGGCTGCCCGCATGGGTCGGCGATTTCGACGAATGCCTGATGACTCTGAATGCGCTGTCCTCCGGGAGAGCGGCTATCGACGGCGTCTCGGGCATCACCGGTGGCCCGGGAAAAACCGGCCACTGGTAGAAATGCCCGCATATCCCGGCTACAGTGAGCCACAGCGGCAAAATGAACCCGCCAGTCAACCTTGACCTTGATCCAAACCACATTCCTGTGAGGGGCAGGAGGCAGGCGATCAGGCCCGCAAAGAGAACTACCGCCGCAAGGACTATCATCTCCCGCTCCCAGCGTGTGTCAGGAGTTGCGAGTCCGGCGAGTACCATCGGCCATCCAAAAAACATCAGCCCGATCACACTCAGCGTTGCGAAGGCTATCAGCAGGTTCCTGTTTCGCTCGGTGCAGCCGATGACGAGTTCGTTTGCGCCGTAGCCTGCCAGGACGAACACAAGAAACTGCGCGGGAGCGAAGGGGGTTGCGGGCGACAACCCGAGCCCCGGTATGAGATGCGCGACCCTGGAGAAGATCGGCGGCGCCGCCAGTAATGTGAAAATGGCGAGAAGCCAGATCATCGCCCACCTGTCCGCTTTCGGTTTCATGAGGGCAAGCCCGAGAAACGCAAGCAGCAACAACGGCACGCCGACATACGGATGCTGCAAATCGATCTCTCTCTGGAAAACAGGCGAGAAGACGGTCATGATTCTGCCCCAGTTGGGACTCGCAGGAGCAGCCGCATTCGGCGACATTTCATCAAGTCCGGGCTCGCTATAGAGCGTGCGTTCGGTCTGGCCGAAAATCCCCCGCTCCGAAAGCTGAAGGTGGCTCCATGTCGGCAGGTTCTGCACGGCCGACAGGCACGCTCCCAGCACGAATGCGAGGATTATCAGCGCCAGACGACGTCCCCACCATCCCAGCGGCTTCCTTCTGAATCCCCAAAGCAGGATCCTGTGGACGAGAAGCAGGTAAAGAAACGGAGCTACATATCCCGGATGCCCGGCTGCGAGTTGGAGCCCCAAAAGCAGCGAGAGCCGTGACACCGCCCTGAACGAAGGCCGCTCCTCCAGCTCATCCGATGCCCAGAGCAGCCACGGGTAGTACATCAGTCCCGATATCTGGAACGGCACGAGCCTCAGGAGATGCCCGCTGCACAGGTAGAGCGCCACTACGGGCAGGCACGCGATCGGTTGAAGCCTTTTGGTTCTCAGATAGAAATACAGCCCCAGTCCCGCCAACCACCATGTGAGGAACGTGGCTACGGTGTGAATCTGCATCTCCGGGGCGAGAAGTATCGCCACGAGAAGAGGCGGATGGGTCAGGGGAATCAGGTGATTCGCGTAGAGTGGAGCGCCGCAGAACGCGTACGGATTCCAGTGAGGCCATCTTCCCGCAGCGAGCTCCGATTTCGCGAACACGTACCACGGAATGCTCTCGAGGTAGATGTCGTACGCAAGGACATACGGCTCTCTTGCCTGCGGTTGAATCTCCTCCGTGTCGAGAGCTTCGGCGATTTTCTCCGCCTCGACGCTTCTTTCCACCGCCCAGGGGTAGTTGAGGAGCCACGAGTCGCTCATCAGCACCCGGCCTCCGCCGATCGCCGGCCAGAGAAGCACGACGACCGACAGCGTCACTCCGAGGACGCCGACGATATCCGTTCGCCACGAGAGCACGGGAGCCTGGGGATCAGTATGCGGAGGTTCCGCCTGCACAGCAGATTACGGGGAATTATAACCCGTCTTCGCAGGATATGAACCGCAGCCGGTCTTTGGACCCGACTTCGTTGACCTCGAAACCCTGTGTATAATTCCCTAAACAGAGGAGGCGATCGATATGATCCGCATAATTCGACCTCTTGCCCTGATTGCCTTGATCCCGGCTGTTGTCTGTGCCATTGGAGGAGGAGCGGCGATGTCACAATCCGACTCGCAGGACACCACTATCATGCTTCCCGGGCCAATCCTGGAGGGGGCGTTTTCCATCGAGGAATGCCTTGCATCCAGACGATCCGTCCGCAGCTACTCGGATCGAGCGCTGACTCTGGACGAGGTCTCCCAGATTCTCTGGGCGGGGCAGGGGATCACGTCCGACTGGGGAGGCCGCACGAATCCGTCCGCCGGTGCGCTCTACCCGCTCGTGCTCTATCTTGTCGTCGAGAACGCGGAAGGTATCGAGCCAGGATCGTGGAAGTATGACCCGGAGAGTCATTCCATCAGCCTTGTCAAAGAAGGGAATCTCCTCGGACAGCTTGCCGAAGCCGCACTCAGGCAGGGATGCGTGTCCGAAGCCCCGGTCGCGCTTGTTATCACCGCAATCCCGGCGATCACCGAGGCCCGCTATGCCGACCGGAGCATGCGCTACATCGATCAGGAAGTCGGCTGTGTCTGCCAGAGCGTCTATCTTCAGTGCGAGAGCCTGGGTCTGGGCACGGTGGCGATCGGAGCGTTCTACGATGACACAGTCTCAGATGTGGTGGGTACCGAAGCTGAATCCAGGTTGATCATGCCGATAGGTGCCTTATAGGATCCAATGGAATCGGGGTGGCTGAGGGCGGCATTGTTTATTTCCATTAGTGAATAGTCTTCCCCTCCCGCTGGACATTAATCATGGGGAGCAGGAGGGGATTTGCCACTTTCTCGGGGGAGACCTTCAGATGCTTCCGATTGCGCTTTTCGGAATCATTCTTGTAGTAGCAGCTATCTCAGTGGCCTTCTATTATTGGTCGGAGTCGCGTCCGCTCGCGCCCCGACGCAAGGAATCCCCTGTCGGCAGAAAGACCTCGAAGCAACCTGAAGAGCGCCCTGATACACCCCGTCCCAGCCCGAGAAAGACCGAAGCCGCGAGTATCCCCGGTCACGAGATCTCTCCCGAGGAGCCGGAGCTGAAGAAAGAGGCAATAGGGTCGAGGGAGCCCGGCAAACCCGAGGTCAGCCTGAAATCGTACTTTGTCGACGCCGATCTCGGTATCTTTCACCAGGCCGACCGTCTGAGCGAGCGCGGATGGTCCGATCTCGAGTACACCCTCGTCTCTCTCAGTCGTCTCCCGACCGATGTCGCCGAGCTTCTCAATGTCCTTAACGATCCGGATTCGTCCGCTGGAAGTGTCGGCGCGGTCTGCGAGCGGAATGTCGGTCTCACTGCGCGGATTCTGAAACTTGTAAACTCGCCGTTCTACGGTCTGCGATCGCCGGTGGACGACATCCAGCAAGCTGTTGCCCTGCTGGGCTTCGAGGAAATCCGGCAGATCGTCCTCACCACAAGCATCTTCAGCAGTGGCAACGAGACCTCCGGTCCCCTGAGCATAGAGGAATTGTGGAAACACTCGCTCGCCGTCGCGCGCATCACCTCATGGATCGCCGACCGCTCCAAGGTCCGAATAAGAAAGGGGCTCGCCGGCACAAGCGCGATGTTGCACGATGTGGGCAAGGTCGTCCTCCAGTCATGGCGTCCGCAGGGCTTCAGGGAAGTAATTGAAATCGCGGGACGAAACCATACGGCGCTGATGACCGAAGAGAGAGACGAGCTCGGAGTTACTCACGCTCTCGCGGGCATTCTTCTTCTGCACAACTGGCATCTGCCGGTAAGCCTCTCGTGGATCGTCAGGGGCTGCCACCTCCCCGTCGTCAATGCAGATATGCCTGAATCCGCAGTAGTGCATCTTGCCGGAAATATCGCTCGATACATGGCCATGGGCTCCGACGGTGAACCCGCCGAGGAGTTCATCCAGCAGGACATCAGGGATCTTCTCGGAATCAAGGCCGAGACCGTGTCGGAGCTGGTGAGCGAAGGCTTCGAGGAATATGTCGAAGGTGTTCTGAGTGATATCCGCGCCACCATCACCAACTGATTCGATACCTGAATGGTTGATTTTCCGCGGCCAAGAGTTAGAATGTTGGCCTTCATTACCAGCATTCACCGAGGATTGCGATGCTTGATTCGCAAGCGGTTGATTTCATTTATTACGGATTAAAGACTGACTCCAACGAAGACCTTCTGAGCGCGTGCCGGGATATCGAAGCCCATGTCGGCGAGATGGACCCGAAGCAGGTTGGATTTATAGCTGATGCCCTGATGGGGCTGCTCTCTCTCGACACCGAGGCCGACCCCGCTCTTATTGATATCTTCCCCGAGGTCGTCAGCGCTTTCGATCGTGAGAGTCCGGAGCTCAGAGACAGGGCGGTGCAGGCGATCGGAAGGCCGGCAAAGGCTGATTATCTCAGCGATGACCAGAAAGCGAAGGCTTCGACCACTTTAGCCTCGATCCTTGCTATCGGCGGCACGCATGAATGGGATCGCGCTTTCATAGTGCGCAGAGAGGCGGAAGACGCATACAAGTACCTTACCGGCGTTCCCGCCCGCCCCAAGAGCGCTAGCGAGCTTTGCAGCGAGTAGCAGTTCCAAAAAGGGGGGACGGTCGCAAGTCGGGATCGGGGTGATATACATGTCTGAATCTGAATCACTGTCAAAAGAACAGTCCATTCCCTATGCTGTGGGAGAGAACCTTGGCGAGCCCGGCTTCGAGCTTCTCGAGAAGAAGCTCCTTGCGCCGGGCACCTACGAGCTGACTTTCCACGCGCCTCTTGTCGCCCGCGCTCGAAAGCCCGGGCAATTTCTCGTCATCTATGCTCATGAGCTGGCCGAGCGGATTCCGATTTCCATCAAGGAAGCCGACAAGAGCAAAGGCAGCGTGACGGTCATCATCCAGGCCGTGGGCAAATCCTCTCGCGAGGTCACGTCCCTTGAACCGGGGGGTCGTGTCCACAGCATTCTGGGGCCCCTTGGCACACCTACCCACATAATCCCCAACTGCGGCACGGCGGTATGCCTCGGCGGAGGCTATGGCGCTGGAGCGATCCTGTCCGTATGCCGGGCCAACCGCGAGGCGGGAAACAGGACAATCGCCATCATCGGCGCCCGCACAAAGGACCTCCTTCTCTGCGTTGAGGACGCGAAGGAAGTCGCTGATGAAGTGCATGTCACGACTGATGACGGATCTCAGGGCATCAAGGGGTTCGTCACCCACGCGCTCCAGATGCTCCTCGACCGGGGCGAGCCGGTCGGATGGACCTTCTCCGTGGGTCCCATCCCCATGATGCGAGCGGTCGCGAAGCTCACTGAGCCGTTGGGCATTCCGAGCTACGCTTCGCTCAATGCCATTATGCTCGACGCGACCGGCATGTGCGGCGTGTGCCGGGTGGAGGTCGGCGGCGAGATCAAGTTCGCCTGCTGTGATGGCCCTGATTTCGACGCTCACCAGGTGAACTGGGAGAACCTGATCGATCGGCTCAACTGGTACAAGCCGATGGAGCAGAAGCTGGACAAGCTTTATCAGGAAGGCAAGCTCCCGGCTCACCATGAGCACCATGCCGCTCTGAAAACGCCAACTGTAGAGGAACTCGATAAGACATATCATGCCATTCTGCCCGAGGGCCTGACCATGGACGATCTGGGTGAGGACCTGAAGGGCAACATGCGCATGAAGATCCCCCGGCAGCCGATTCCCGAGCAGGATCCGAAGAAGAGGATCAGCAATTTCGATGAGGTGGCTCTCGGCTACTCGACCGAGCAGGCGATCGTCGAGGCCAACCGCTGCCTACAGTGCAAGAAGCCCTTGTGCGTTGACGGCTGCCCGGTCAATATTGATATCCCCGGTTTTATCAAGCTGATCCGTGAGGGGGACTTCCTCGGTGCGGATGAGAAAATTCTCGAAACCAACACTTTCGGAGCAGTCTGCGGACGTGTCTGCCCGCAGGACGATCAGTGCGAGCGGGTCTGCGTGCTTGCGAAGAAGGGCGAGCCGGTTGCGATCGGACGTCTGGAGCGCTTCGCCAGCGATTACGCTCGCATGCACGGCAAGATGGGCGTACCCGAAGTCGCTCCACCTACCGGGAAGAAGGTGGCGATAATCGGTTCAGGGCCTTCTGGTCTCACGTGTGCCGGTGAGATGATCCAGAAGGGTCACAAGGTCACCGTTTTCGAAGCGCTTCACAAGGTTGGCGGCGTTCTTATCTACGGCATCCCCGAGAACCGTCTGCCGAACGAGATCGTCGACGCCGAGGTGGACAAGCTCCGCCAGATGGGCGTGGAGTTCGTCACTAATGCTCTTATCGGGCAGGCTTTCACAATCGATGAGTTGCTCGAAGACCAGGGTTACGACGCGGTCTTCATCGGCACCGGCGCGGGTCTTCCCTGGATGCTCAACATCCCCGGCGAGAACAATAAGGGCGTCTACACCGCCAACGAGTTCCTGGTCAGGATCAACCTCATGCATGCCGACCGGTTTCCCAAGTACTCGACACCCGTCACCATCGGCGAGAGCGCGGTCGTTATCGGTTGCGGCAACACGGCCATGGACGCTGCTCGAACCTGCAAGAGGATGGGGAGCGAGTCGACAATCGTCTACAGACGCACTCGAGCCGAGGCCCCTGCAAGAACCGAGGAGATCCAGCACGCGGAGGAGGAGGGTGTCGTATTCCGATGGCTCACTCAGCCCGTCGAGATCATGGGCACCGAAGAGGGCTGGGTGAGCGGCATCCGATGTGTGCGCATGGAGCTTGGAGAGCCCGACTCGTCCGGCAGGCGAAGACCCATTCCCATCGAGGGCAGCGAGTTCGACATCAAATGCGACATGGTCGTCTCCGCTCTCGGATTCGGCGTGAATCCGCTGCTGGCATCTACCACGCCCGAGATCGCAGTCGACAAGTGGGGTGTTCTTCAGGTCGACCAGGACTCCGGTCGGACGACGAAGCGGGCTGTCTTTGCAGGCGGCGACGCTGTCACCGGCGGCGCGACGGTCATCCTTGCGATGGGTCAGGCGAAAATCGCCGCGAAAGCGATGCAGGAATTTCTCACAACCGGCGAGTGGGTGGATTTCTGCGTAGAGGAATAGCTAAAGCACAGGCCTGAAATAAAGGAGCCAATAATCGGGGACGCCTTCTTTGCCTTCCGCGCGAAAAGGTGCCCCCGTTTCTTCCCTTCAGCAGATTCTCGGCAGCATCTCTCCCGCCAGCATGTCCACTATCCGCCGCCCC
>CAYLVL010000086.1:0-9545 GCA_964387135.1 uncultured Planctomycetota bacterium | reverse complement strand
CCCGTACACCGCGCCGGTGGGAGTCCCGTCCGGTGCGTTCATCTCGCCCATGGAGTGGTAGGCCCTGAACAGAAGCGAGTATCCGTCAACCAGAAGGAATTTCGGAGTGCCGCCTGTCGCGGAGATACTGGAGCCTTTCATCGAATCCGATTCACTCTTCTTCGCCATGGTCAGCATGATAGCGCGAACGCGCATCCTTCGCCATACAACCGTTCAAACGCCCGGGAGCATGCCGGCAAAAAACCGGCGACCGGAAGAGGCCGGTCGCCTGAGGGAAGGAGAGCTTCTGAAAGAAGTCTGCTGATGAGAATCAGTTCGTGAAGAGCTGTACCCAGTAATAGCCGGGCGAGTACGGATCTCCCGGCTCGGCAGGCACAATCCCGATTCCGATTTTGCCGAATGAATCGTTGAGTATGTTCGCCCTGTGACCCGGCGAGTCCATCCAGGCCGCCTCGACCTCGCCGGGCGTGTCGTGACCGACCGCGATATTCTCGCCCGCGGAGTTGTAGCCGACGCCGTAGTAGTCCATCCTTCGCCATGGCGTCCAGCCGTCGAGATTGATGTGGTTGAAATACTGTTTGTCCGACATGTCCTGAGCGTGAGCCTGGGCTACCGTGTTCAGGGCGGGATCGATGGAGAGCCCGCCAAGCCCGTGGCTCGCGCGGTCCGCATTGACCAGGCTGAGAAGCTGACTGCGGAAGCTCGATTCCCGGTGGAAGACGACGGCCCTGTAATAGCCGCTTGTTACGGCGTTTTGAGGGTTCGGAGAATAAGCGTCGACCTTAAGCTCGTATATTCCCGGAGTCGCGACATTGTTCACGAGATTGGCAATCCATTCATCCCCCGATTCCGTCAGCCAGACGTCACCTGTACCCAGGGCGTCGGCGTGAAGGCAAACTCCCGTGATATCGTCCTGAAGGTCATAGACCTTGAATCTGATCGATGCGCTTCCTCCACCCGAGAGAAGCTGACCCGACTGATAGAAATCGCAGATCCGGCTGACATCTCCCGGCGGCGACGGATATCCCGCGGCGACAAGGCATTTGAAGGTGACGGGGAAATGGTCCCCGTCCGTCTTGATCTCGAATGTCTCGGTCAGGCTTGCTCCGGCCGAGAAGGAATGGTCGGGCATGGACCATCCGAACACGATGAACGGTGATGGAGACTGATAGCCGGGGATCGTAAACAGGTTCGTGTAACCGTCGGGATTGAGCATCCTCAGGTCTGTGCCGTCGCGCATCTGGAGAACGCCGCGAACATCGTAGCCCTGGAAACGGGTCGGATTCGTGAGAGTGATATCAAAAATCGCCGTGCCAAGCTCCGAATCGCCGCCGGTCTTCTCCACAGCGATGCAGTCCTCGCAATTGGGGGGAGTCAGGAAGCCCCACACCTTGTAGTGCCTGGACTCGATTTCGACCTGCCTGGAGGTCACATGGAACTCGTCCGCCATGGGATTCCAGGATATCTCCACGGCTCCCCAGACCTGGGTACCGCCGGTCGCGGAGCCGTCACAAAGCGCCTGCTGATCGCACGCGTCATGGAGACTCTCATCAGGAAGCAATGGACCGGTGCTTCGAGCACAGGCCGCGAACATCAGGAGAATCAGAACCAATGCCAGAGTGAAACGCAACATGTTCAGAACCTCGCGGAACTGATCGTGTGGAATAATGCAGGCGAAAGGCGTTCCGTTTTGCTATTTTATAGTAAAAGATAGCGATGTAACGGCGGTTTTGCTATATCTGCCGTTACAAACTGCACGGCTTATAAACTGCCTGGTGCATGAAATCGTATCACTGTCAAAGCGGGTGAAACGAATCGATGATGGATCAGGGGATGGCTCGGTTCCCACGATGTCCCCGGGGAGGCAGATTGTCCCGGTACCGGATTCGCCCTCCGTGGGCAATGCCCGTTCTTAAAAGGGATTCAGAGTGATTGAGCTTGGAAGGGAATTCTGGCGACGATCCCGGAAACACCGGGCTGTCGGGATGGTTCTATCCCGCCGGATTGAAGGCGAGCGAAGCGCGACCGATCAAAGGTAAATAGTGGTCGTACATTTACGAGCGGCACGCCGGGCAGGTTTGAGGAGAATTCCGGCTCGCCGACGTTGACTTGCACCCGCAACTCCGGTATATTGTCCAAATCGTACCTGCCCCGGGCAGGCTACGCGAGTTTGTATTCATCGCCATTAACCTAAACTGACCTTTTCAGAGGCAAGCTTATCACCATGACTCAGTCAACCCGCACGCGAACAGTATGGATGAGCAGCATAATCCTGGCTGTGCTCGTCCTTGGAGTGTCAAACCTGCTGGCCCGTCCAGCCACCAGAGTCAATCCCCTGACAATTGATGCAGCCGAGGCGATTGATGAGCGCATGATCATGGTTGTCTCGAACGAGTCGCCGTTCCAACCGAACAGCCTGTGCGCTTCATGTCACATGGAGCTGTACGGACAGTGGTCGAGCTCGATGCACTACCAGGCCTGGCGGGAGCCCGTCTTTCAGGCCTTCTACGGTGAATATCAGCGATACCTCAACAGCGAGGAGTACTATGTTGAGGAGGAGGAGATTGAGGAGATCGAGGGACTGACGGGCAGAGAGCTCAGACGCCATCGATGGCGTGAAGCCCACCGACCCCCTGAGGAGTCGGAGGAATTTGAAGTCCCGATCTTCCGCATTGAGGATATCGAGGGTGAGATCTCCGTTCAGATTCACGGCGACGGCCTTATGGCCGACGGGATCTATGACGGCAAGGTGCACATCAACTGCATGCGCTGCCACGCTCCCGGCGCTGACTTCACCCTTGACAAGGACCTCTATCTCGAGAACAACATCGACGGCATTTTCTGCGACTACTGTCACACGATCGTCGATTACACGGAGACCGAGGGCTACGTTTTGTACTGGGGTCACATCAAGCAGGGTCCCAGGATGTTTGCGACGACGTCCTCGCACGCTCTGGAGTACTCGAGACTGTCCCAGAGCAGCATGTTCTGCCGGGGATGCCACCAGTACGAGAATCCGTGGGGTTTACCTGTTTACAACACCTACAACGAGTGGTTCAACAGCGACTACGCGAATCCTGCCAGTACGATCGTGTGCCAGGACTGCCACATGCCCGCGTACGCCGGAAGATCGAGCCTCAGGGGCGACTGGAGACCCGATGTGCGCAGTCATTCACTCGGCGGCGGTCACGACTACGACTTCATGCTGGAAACCGCCACGGTGGACTTCACGACCGACATCCAGGGCGATGAGCTCTACATCGATGTCGATGTGGCCAACGCCCGCGCCGGTCACAACTACCCTACCTCGAACGGCCTTCGCCAGCTCATCCTAATCGTCCGCCTGAAGGGCTCCTCCGAGGAAACCCTCTGGGAGGGCAAGAGGGTGTATGAGCGGGTTCTCGGCGACATGCACGGCAATCCCACGATGGAGAACTGGCGCGCGACACAGGTCCTGACCGATACGACCCTGCTCCCCGGAGAGACTCGAACCGAGAGCTTCGTCGTCACCCTTCCTGAGACCGACGATCCGCTGTATGTAACGGCGCAGCTTTTCTACAGGCTGACACCCGAGGACGCGGACATCGGAACGCCATACCTTGTGGCTCCATACCGCATCGATTTCGCTACTCAGTTCATTCGCTAAGCTTGCCGATTACCGGTTGAAAATACAGAGCCCCCTCCAACCACGAGGGGGCTTTTTTTCCGCAGGACCAAACCAGGTGACATGAAGCCATGACTGGGCAGACAAATATGCCCGGAAGAGCCGAAACCTCAATCAACGAGGCAGTCGAGTCGATATGCTATCTGGAAACCCGACGGAGATAAGCAATGACAGGCAAGGGAGGATTTCGACAGATGCTGCTGCCCACGATAATCATGGGAGTGATTGCCGCCGTCCTGTTGTACATCGGCTACCAAAGGGGGCAGGGAGAGCATGTCAGCGGTCTTCTTGCAGGCTGGGATATGACCTGGAAGATCATCCCGCTGCTCGTATTCGCGTTCATAGTCGCGGGGATGGTGCAGGTGCTGATACCACAGGAGCTTTTATCGTCATGGGTGGGTGAGGAATCGGGTTTCAAGGGGATCCTGCTCGGATCGATCGCGGGAGGTCTGGCGCCGGGAGGACCGTATGTGAGCCTGCCTGTCGCGGCCGGACTTCTGAAAAGCGGGGCGGGTACGGGAACGATGGTCGCGTTCCTGACCGCATGGTCGCTCTGGGCGGTCGGACGTCTGCCGATGGAGTACGCGATACTGGGCTGGAAATTCACGCTTGTGCGTCTGGCATGCACATTCTTTTTCCCGCCGGTTGCGGGATTGATCGCGAAGGTGTTCTTCTCGGGCATGAGGTAATCTACGCGGAAAAGCAAAAGCGGGGACAGCCGGTCTTCTCTCGGACCTAGCTCCAGTAGCCTTCCAGATCGGCAGGGGGAAAGAGAGTAGGCAGGCATCGACAATACCTGTCTATCTCCTCCGCATGCGGCATCCGAAGAATGTCCATTTTCAACTCCTCGAAACCGCATGACAGATCGAGCTTCATCGTGACCTTGTACGCGGTCCGACCGTACTTGCTTCGGGCCTCCATGATTTTCGTCTCGCGGACCGCGGTCACCGGAACTCGCACGCGACCTTCCTTGTTCTCATAGACTAGATTCTTCCCGTCACACTCGAAGGTCGCGTCCACGACCGTCCCACCGGCAACGAGGAACTCCCTGTGGGTCTGAACGGACTTGAACCTGTACTCGGGAAGCTCCGCGACGGGCAGACCGGCCTTGCGTCGCTCTTTCACGTGATGGATGATCGTCTTCCTGGCCAACATGTTGCCGGTCTCGACGCTTCCGCCGATTTTCCGTGCAGGACCGCTCACGGCCTCGTAGCCTGAGAAGCTCGGTGTCTTGAACTCGAAGCCGCGGGCATTGTCGGCAAGGACGCAGACTCTCAGTATTTCACCCATGAAGCCCCTGTCCGGTCCCGCACCGAAAATCCTGGATAGCGGAATCGAGACAGTACCGCTACGAGTCCAATACTCGATCACCTCGCGGTCAACCTTCAGAAAACCGTCGCGGACCTCTGCGTTGAGTATCGCGATGCCTATCAGCGAGCCGATAACGGCTGCCACGCCAGGCACGATTGCAGCGATCCAGAGGCCGCTCGGGTACGCGTCGAACATAACCGCAAAAGCGACACCGGCGGGGACCAGCCCGACAAGCATTCCAAGGCCCAAACCGATGAAGGCGGTTTTCCGACGGTCCGCGATTGTTGGCTCGCCCCGCTTGAGTACGCTTGTACCGGTTGAGTCGAATCCGAAAGACCGGTCCCAGCCATCGTCGTCAGTACCATTGCTTATGTCGATCAGGGCTTCCATATCGTCTTGCATCATTGAGATGACTCCCGAGTATGCCCGGTGGTTGCACGTGAATCACCATCGCGCTTTTCCGCGGGAGCGCTTCTGATTAGCAATCGCAGGCATTCGGGGGATTTGTGCCTTCGGGCTATGTCAGCCGATCCTGCGGCCGCATTGCGGGCAGAACTTGTCGCCGGGATCGAGCACACCACCGCAGTTCGTGCAGAACAGGTGCAGATCGAGCTTAGCGCCGCACTCCGAGCAGAACTTGTCGTCGATCTCGACGACCGCCCCGCAGTTGGGGCATACAGCCGTCGCGATATCATTTGCAGCCCCTTCCTCGATATCCTCGTCGGACGGATCCTCGTCGACTTCCTCAGCGATTTCCCCGCTGGACGCACAACTGATGCATAATCCGGCCTTGCCGTCCCAGCAGGCGTTCTCGCAGACCCATCTTCTGCACCGTGGGCATCGCTTGAATTCTTTCTTTACGGTCTTCACCGCGCGCTCGAACGCCTTGTCGTGCTCTTTCTCCCAGGCGATCTCCTTCATTCGCTCGCCGACATCGGTGACGCGATCGACTACGCCACCGAAATAGTCGCCGATTGCCTCTGCGACCGAGGTCATTGTGCCGTAGTTGAACTGGTCGAACTTGGTGCGGAATCCGCGTGAGCAATTGTCGCACCTGAACTCCCACTGGAAGCCGTTCTCGGTGCTGAGGTCTTCGAAGTCGGAGACGAACTGGATTGTCTTGCCCATGAAACGTTCCCCCGGAAGACCTGAGGAGGATTACTAAATCGAGGGGATATTATAGCTCATGGGCGGGGATTACGGGCTTTGCGGGGAGGATGGCCCGGATCGCGAGCAGGGATGCAGGCGCTACAGAAGATTGGGAGGAAAGTCCGCAGTCCGAAGAGCACGCACATCGCTCGAAGACTCGCGCTGTGTGTGCCACAGGCACATTATCCAGATGACAATTTTCTGCAGAAACGCTTCGACTAAGTGCTTCCGGTGATCGTTATTTCCAGCGGGTTGTCAAGATCCTCGGATGCACCGCCGGTATCGTACACGCGAAGTTGCACGAGGTAGTCGCCTTCATCGCCGTACTCGCGTGTGGAATTTTGCTCGATGCTCTCTATCTGGAAGCCGTCGTCGGGATCGTACGTGCCCTTGCGACAGGCGTGTGGTTCTGCGGGGGCTTGGGCGGCGGCTGGCTGTTGCCACTGGATGTATCGCGGATGACAAGCCCGTGCTCCTGGCCGCCGGTCAATCGGCACGATACATCGACGACAGTCATCGGTTCAGAAGCGGCGAACGGGTGTCTACCAGTCGCTTGGCGTGCTGAATGTCACGATCAGAGTCTGGTTGACCCAGGCGTCCGTATTGAAAAGGATGGTGCCATCGTCCGCGAAGTGCATCGTGTTGCCCGGATGGGCCTGCATGTCGAGTACATGCGTGATGCTGGTCGCTTTCTGCGCGAGATCGTAGTCGTACCTGATACAGCCCCACCCGTAGTGCAGGTGGCCGTCGATGACAACAAGGCGGCAGTCTCCATCAGCTCCAATCCCACCGGTGATCGAGCCGCACTTGGTCAGAAGCCCGGAGAAGATGTCGGTCTCGCAGTTTTCGATCGTGCCCGTTGACGAGACTCTGTAGATGGCCCTCAGACCGGCTCCGTAGGCCGTGTAGATGAAGAACACGTCTTCATCTTCCACGAGGACGAAATCCAGCTCCAGGGAATCGGGATAATCGGGATTGCCATCGAGATCGAAGAGCTCGGTGCCTGTGTAACCATTCGAGTGATCGAAGGCGAGCATCTTGCCCTCGGTGGTCAGCGCATACACATCATCGAACGAGTCAACCCAGATTTTGGCACCAAGCTCGCCAGGGTCCAGGAGGCCAGAGACATCGAACGATCCGAAGGACGAATCGACGATCTGGGAGCCGTCCCATGAGATGTAGTAAACGGTATCGAAGGTTGAGCCGTCCGGGGACGGATAGTCGGCGCACATGAAGAAAAAAATGCGGTCGTTCGAGTCCACCTCGAAACACCAGGGTCGATCGGGATGACCGTAACCGGGCACTTGGAATGTATCGAGCGGAGTTGAGAGATCCGATTCATCGTACACAGCCAGCCACGGGAAAGCGGGATCGCCATCGGCCTCGGGACGGCATCCGACGAGACGATCGGTGTCGATCTGCATGTAATGGTAACCGGTGGAGAAGATCGATCCTGTGTCGACATGGCTCTCGTACGTGGGAGCCTGGTCAAAGATGCAGTGATCGGTGATGGCGAAATAATCGTCGCTGTCGTCGGAATTGGCCGGATCGTCAGTAGCGATTACGCGCACCTTGACCGTCTCGGACGGATCATCAGGGATGGGAGTCCACTCGAACACTCCGTCATTGTCCGTTGACGGGACGATCATGTGGACATCGGCAACGAAATCGTCCTTCGAGTACTCCAATACGACAGAGTCCACTTCAGAGCCGCCCGTCCATGTAATGTCTTCGGAGGAACCCACCGCCCAGATCTCGCCTCCATTGGGCTGGACGAGGATCAAAGGCTGCACGCCCTCGTCCACGGTCACAGAAGCAATGGTATAAGCTGCCAGCGGTCCGTCGGGGAATATGAACGAGTCTCCTCCGGGTATCTGGGGCTGGTAGGAAGACGGATCTGCTGACTCCACGCTCAGGAGCAGGGGGAAGTCGCCGGACGCCGTGAGATTCAGCATGTCGGAGGCTATGTTCACCTGGAAGACGCCGGAAGTCGGCTGAGAGCCGTCCGTGTAGGTCGCCAGGGGGAGGATGTCGACCGGATGGTTCATCAGGGATGACTCGACCCATATGGCCGCGATCTCGCCCGGCAGACCGTCCGGATTCGCGATCGCCTGCCAGTCGAAGACCTCGATCGAAAGCCGGATCTCACCGCCGCTTTCGCCGTCTTTGTACCATGCGGTGGAATCCGATGTATCTACCACTACATGGTAGGCTTCCTGGCATTGCGCCTCCGGCGGAAAGCTGTTTATAGGATAATCAGGCGCCCATTCGGGATCGGGCTCCTCCCAGCTCGCAGCGACGGCGTAATTGAACTGGAACGACGGTCCCGTACCCTTGGGGAACTGTATCTGATATTCCCTGGTGCGGCCGTTTGCGGTCGGGCTGAAAACGCCGCGAGAATCAACGGGAAGATCGGCCACGTTCGCGTCGTATGGCAGGTCATCGGCGAAGTACTTGTAGGGATTCAGCGTGGCAGTTGGGTTGGGATCGGAGGCGAGAGCACCGTTGACGAACGAAAGCACCGGCATCGGATCGGTGAACTCCGTTGCGTTCCACCATCTCGCGTAACCGTCCGGATTGAGCATGTAGGCCTCGTTCCTCTCGGCGGTTCCGTAGCGGATCGCCGGATCGTGCTCGCTGACATGCGAGCCGTCCGCCATGAATATCCCCCTGACATCGAAGCCCTTATATTGATTCAGCCCCTGGAAGGGATGGACCAGAGTCACATTGATGTCCAGATACCGGTTCGGAATATCGCTGCCGGGCAGAATCTCGATGGCAAGACAGTGCCTCGGGCTCACAGGAGGAGAGAGGAAATGCGTAACGTTCGCGGTGAACATGGAGCGCCTTGACGGCACAATCTCCACTTCAAGAGTCGATCCATCGATTGATACCTCGTAAAATCCCCAAAGAACACGCGACGAGCCCGAGTCGGCGGCCTGACGTTCAGCCAAGGGCGCAATCGCGCCGTCCGACGAGGGCGGGCCCGGGGTCAGGGGAGAGCGTCCTTTTCCGCCGCAACCGTAGGCTGTAAACAAGAGAATCAAAACCAGGATGAAAATGCTCCGCTTCATGGTGAACCTCCGCAAGTTGATGAATTCTGACGATATCCCAAAATTATAACACGACTGTGACTGACGTTTCTGAATCAAGCATGTCGGGACGGCAGATATCGGAGGGGATTACGAAGGCGCTCGCTCGCTGCCTTCTGTAATACACTCTAGTCCCCGTACGGACGAGAATCCGCCACCCACTCCTCGGCCCTCTCACGGACGATGTCTGCCAGGATGCCCATCTCGCATAAACCCTGATTGAGATGACGAACGTTGTCGAGTTCCTCGGCCGTGAGATCCGACAGGCATCCGGGAAATACTTCGCGAGCCGCATAGTTCCCTTCCAACCCCTCCACTACCATATCGAG
>CAYLVL010000085.1:0-9566 GCA_964387135.1 uncultured Planctomycetota bacterium | reverse complement strand
GGGCCGATGTCTACTTCGCGAGCCAGGTCGGTATCGAGTTCGCCCTTGGAATGGACGTTTACAAGGGCGAGGACAAGGGAATCCCGGTCGGGATGTTCGAGAACGGCGACGGCGAGATGACCCCGCTGCTCATCGACGAGAGCTTCCTTCTCGGCCCCGAAGGTGCCCATCTCAACGTCTCGGGCATATCCGGTCTCGCCACCAAGACGTCGGTGATCGAGTTTATCCTGAAATCGATTTTCCACTACTGCATGGAAGAGCGCGGACGCAAGCTCGCCTGCGTGGTGTTCAACGTCAAAGGCAAGGACCTCCTTTACTTCGACAAGCCGAACCCCTACCTCTGGGAGGACACCAGGCTGGCGATCAAGTCGCGCCAGATGTACGACCTCATCGGCATCGATCCCGAGCCGTTCCACGATGTCAGGATTTTCGCTCCGTTCGACAGGCGAAATCCGGCGAGGGTGAAATCAATCCGCAAGGACGGCAAGGTGGAGCCGTTTGTATGGGATATCGCGGAGATCCAGGACGATATCGACCAGCTTTTCGACAAGTCCAGTTGGGACGACTCAATCGAGGCGGTATGGGTCGATATCCAGGCCGTCCTGGAAAAGCAGGATATCACCGATTACGACAGCCTGATGGGATGGCTCGCCGAAGAACGCAGGGCCACCTACGACCCGCGTCATACGAACTGGCACGGACATCCGAAGCACATTTTCTACAAGTGCGTTAAGAACCTGGCGAGTCTGAGAGGATTCTACGACGGGCTGGTCGCGGTCGACGGCACCAAGCCGATCGATATCCCGCTGGAGGAGTTGAAGAACGGCTCCATATTTGTGGTCGATCTCCAGCAGCTCAACGAGCGGGGTCAGAGGCTTGTTTTCAACAAGGTTCTTAAAAAACTCCAGAGACTTCTCGAGGAGAAGCGCGTAGGCTCCGAATTCGACAACATCGTGGTGTTCGTAGACGAGCTCAACAAGTTCGCGCCAAGGATGAGAGAGGGCGGCAAGGAGCACATCCGCGCCGACCTCATCGACATCGCGGCACGCGGTCGTTCGCTCGGCCTCACCCTATTCGGTGTTGAGCAGTTTGCATCGGAGGTCGACAAGCAGATCGTCGACAACTCGTCGACCATCATGTACGGTCGAACCGGTTACGCGGAGCTGAAAGACGAAATCTACGGATGGCTCACGCCTGAGATGAAGGCCCGGCTCGGCACTGTGCCTCGCGGAACCATCCTGATGAAACACGCGAAATTCACGCAGGCGCTGTTCTTCAAGTTCCCGCTGCCCGCGTGCATTCCGGGCGACCTCTACATCCCGGCCCCCGACGAGGACATCACCCGTTTCGCGGAGGAGGAGGACCTCTCCGCACAGACGGCGTTCTCGCAGTCGGAAGGCCGCGAGTTCGATTTTTAAAGCGCGGATCGGGAGCGTACCGAAAGAAAAACGGCCACCTTCGAGGTGGCCGTTTTTCTTTGCTGCCGTGTTGTCTGTAAAAATGGTGCCAGTGACCTGTTTATAAAGTGATGTCAATCTCCACGTCCACCGAGCAGAGGGATTCAGCGCCGTGGTTGTCGGTGAGCTTGAGCGGGATGTAGCCGATCAAGTCCTCCAGAGATGGGTGCTTCGGATTGCCGGATGTTCCTCGAATCACTCCTCGACTAGGGTGTACTTCGTGATGTTCCATCAATCATTGCCTTTATTAACCGCCGATGAAACCCGGGATCCCTTTTAGAGAGACTGCGTCACCCATCGAAAGTGTTGTCGGGATCCCGGGCTACGACTGCACCGCCCATTGTAAGCGGCAAGCCGGAGCTGTGTCCCTTCCGGGTAATCCCCCCTACCCCACGATTTCTATCTGGTCCTTCAGCATGTCTCTCAGGCCGAGGACATCCATGGCGCCCATGCCCTCGCGGACGTGCTGGAGCATGTTCACGTCCTCAACGATATCGAGGCGGCATCGCTCGGCCGAGTCGACAACTTTCTGTTTGGGGATGCACACGACGCCGTCGCTGTCTCCGACAATCATGTCGCCGGTTCGTACCGTGACGCCGTTCAGAACCACCGGCGCGCCGATCTCGCCCTCCGGGTCGCCCATGGCCGCTACGGGGCTTCCTCCTCGCGCGAACACGTTGAACTCCTTGCCCAGCTTCAGCCGGATTTCGTCGGTGTCGCGCACCCATCCCCAGACGACTGCCCCGACAAAACCGACCTCCCACGCCATGGCGGAGTGCATGTAGGACCAGATGGCGGCCTGGGAAGGCTCCTCGGCTTCACGGGGAACAACCACCATTACCCATCGGCCCTGGGTGGCGTTGTCGAGCATGTACTGGAGTGCCGCGAAGCTCGCGAGGTTGCCGCCCTGGGGACAGCTTACCGTGAGCGCCCATCCGGCCATGGTCCCCTCCCCTACACGCCTGACCAGTTCCGGTCCGAGAAAACCCGGCTCCTTGAGCGCGCATCCCCAGTAGGGCGAGGGGGTGGTCCTCCCCTCATCGAGGAAGTAAGTCTCGAGCACTTCGGGCAACTTGTGAATCGTTATCATGTTCCAGCCTCCCTGGATCGGGCAGATATTCTACCACGCGCAGGGATTTTTCCAACATGGTGCTGCTCGACGGGGTCGCCGCCATGAATCCGGGCAGTCTCTGGTATAATCTGCTGTCAACGCGGAGGAACAAAATGAAGTCACTTGATGCGATATTCAAGCCGCGATCGATCGCCGTGGTCGGCGCTTCGGACAGGGAGCACACGCTGAATCACGCGATGCTGATGAACCTGTTCGAGGCGAATTTCAGGGGCCCGGTCTATCCGGTCAATCCCAAACACCGGTATGTACACGGGATTCGAGCGTATGCGACGGTCGAGGAGATCCCGGACGAGGTCGATCTTGCGGTCATCCTGGTTAACAGGGCAGTTGTGCCGGAAGTCATAGACGAGTGCGGTCGCAAGGGAGTCAAGGGAGTGGTGGTGGTGACCGCCGGCTACAAGGAGATCGGTCCGGAGGGCGCCGAGCTCGAGAAGAAGCTGACCGAGCAGGTCAGAAGCTATGGTATGCGCATGGTGGGTCCGAACTGCTTCGGCGTTATGAACACGGACCCGCAGATCCAGATGAACGCCACGTTCACAGCCTACAAGCCGACCGCCGGCAAAGTGGGATTCATCAGCCAGTCGGGAGGACTCGGGGAGATTCTGATCGACCGGGCCGAGCGTGAGGGGCTGGGCATGGCGCAGTTCGCGTCGGTGGGGAACAAGGCGGAGGTCGACGGTAACGACATCCTGGAGTACTGGAAGAACGAGGACAGGGTCGAGGCGATCCTGCTGTATCTTGAGAACATCGGCTCGCCGCGACGTTTCAGCCGGCTGGCGCAGGAGATATCAAGGACGAAACCAATTGTCACACTGAAGGCGGGCATAACGGCGAGAGGTCAGGCAGCCGCGAGCAGCCATACAGGGGCGCTGGCGGACGAGGAAGCCGCAAATCGGGCGATCTTCGAGCAATATGGCGTGGTCAGTGTCCCGTCGGTGGAGAGGCTGTTCCAGGTGGGAAGCCTGCTCGTAAATCAGCCCCCGCCGAAAGGGCGGAATGTCTGTGTGATCACGAACGCGGGCGGTCCGGCGATTCTCCAGACCGACGCATTGATAGGCGCCGGGCTGAACCTTGTGGATATCACGGAGAAGAACAGAAAGAGACTTCGGAAAGTCCTCAGACCGGAGTGCAGCCTCAGGAATCCGATCGACCTGATCGCCTCAGGCGGACGGGAGCAGTATCGCGCCGCGCTGGAAGCGGCTTTCGACCAGGAGGACATACACTCGGTAGTGGTCATGTTCATTCCGGTGGTGATGATCGACGCGATGGAGGTCGCGGAAGTGATCGCAGAGTTCGCCGAGCGGAAAGAGAAGCCGATGCAGGTGGTATGGCTGGCATCGGGGAAACTGCACGGTGATGAAGCGGAGCAGTACCTCAGGAAGAGAAAGATCCCGATGTATGAGATGCCGTTGGACGCCGCAAGCGCTCTCAAGCATGTCACGGAATACTGGGAGTGGCGCAAGAAGCCGTCCGGCAAAGTCATCAGGCATCGGGTGCAGGTCGAGAAGGCCAGGGAGCTGTTATCGTGCAGCAGGGAATTCGGGGAATCGGCGCTGGACGATCATGACGCGATGGAGCTGCTGCAGCTCTATAAGATCCCGACACTGAAAACGCTTAATGTCCAGACCCGCGACGAGGCTTTGGAAGCCGCGCAGGAGATCGGCTATCCGCTGGTTTTGAAGGCCTCTCGTCCCGGTCTGCTTCACAAGACTGATGTGGGCGGGGTGGAACTGGACATTCCCGGTCCGACCGAGCTCATGGAGGCGTGGGGACGGGTCGACAAGAACCTCAAGGCTCATGGTCTCAGGGACGGGACGTCGTTCCTGATCCAGCCGATGGTCCACTCGGAGGAGGAAGGGGGAGTCGAGTGTGTCATCGGCTTGAGAAACCTGAAGAAGTACGGTCCAATGATCATGTTCGGGCTTGGGGGAATCTATGTTGAGATCATGAAGGCGGTCAATTTCCGGATGGTCCCGATTACCGATGAGGACGCGCGCGAGCTTGTAATGCAGTCGCCGGGATGGCCGATCCTTGCCGGAGCGCGAGGGCGTCCGGCTGCGGATGTCGACGCGATCATCGATTCCATCACCAGGCTGGGACAGCTCGCGTGGGAGAATCCGGAAATAGCGGAGATCGACCTCAATCCGTTCATCGTGTTCCCCGACGGCTCCAAGAACATCGCGTTGGACCAAGTGGTGGTGCTGATGTCGATCGAGGATGAGGACAAGCAGGCCGTGGACAGAGCCGGACGTCCGCCATGTCCGGTCGATAAACGAGACGAGAAGCGCGCGAGGGCTGCAGCCGGAGCAAGGAAGGCCGGGCGAAAAAAGAAGCCAACCCGTAAGAAGGCGGCATTGGAAAAAGCCGCCAAGCCAAGGTCGTCAAGGAAAAGCCGCAGGAAATCCGCCGGCTGACCGATCATAACGTGCTTCTCTAGTAGCTTCCTCTCCCGCCAAGGACTGCCCCCGGGGTGAGCAACAGGATTCTCAGGTCTTCCCAGAGAGTCCATCGCTCGATATACAGAAGGTCCAGCTTGACCCTCTCCTCGTAGCCCACATCGCTTCTTCCGCTCACCTGCCACAAACCGGTCATGCCGGGTGTGACTGAGAAAAGGGCGTCCGCGAAAACCCCGTACTTCTCAACCTCCTGCTCGACAATCGGTCTTGGTCCAACGAGGCTCATCTCGCCCCTGAGCACATTGAACAGCTGCGGAAGCTCGTCGAGCGACCAGCGTCTCAGGAAACGGCCCACGCCGGTGATCCTCGGATCGTCCCTGAGCTTGAAGCCCTCATGGAATTGCCGCATCAATTCGGGATCATTGGCGAGGATCTCATCGGCATTCTGCACCATGGTTCGGAACTTGAACTGAGGAAAAAGCTTTTTGCCTTTGCCGAGACGCTTGTGATGGAAGAGAATCGGTCCGGGTCCGCTGAGCCTGACCGCTATCGCGCAGACAAGCAGGATCGGTGAGAGCAGAAAGGTTATCAGTCCGCCGACAATCAGATCGAAGATTCGTTTAACAAGCTGCGGGTAGTAGCGTCCAAGGTTGTTGCCCATCTCGACCATCGGGATGCCCTCGACACCTTCGACCGAAAGCTGCCCCGCGACCACGTCCATAAGGTCGGGCACCATTTTCAGGGCGGTCTCGTGAGTCCGGCATACCTGCGCCAGCTTGTAGAGTGAATCCCTGGGAAGATCGTGTCTCGCGACAATGACCTCGTCCACCATCCCCTTCCCGATCCATTCCATGCCCTCCTCAGGCGTCAGTACGGGCATTTCGGAGGAATCGCCCGGAATATCACCGCCGTCGATGAGAGCGACCGGCTGCCTGCCGCGCCATTCGTCGCTTGTATACAGGTTCAGAAGGCTTCGGGCGACATCGTTCGAGCCCCAGATAATAAGTCGCCTCCGTCCCGCACCCCCGGCGAACATCCTTCTCCTGAGCAGGCGAAGCATACCGCGTTCTATCCAGAACAGGACCAGGCTTGTGAGCCATGCCGAGACGAAGACAAGACGGCTGAACTCGAAATTGCGGAAGAAGAACGTCAGCGCCATCGCGAAGATCATCGATGTGGACACCGCGGTCACCAAACCCCCGAACTCAGCGGAGAACGCGGCCCACGGCCGTCGCGAGTAAAGCCCGGCAAGGCTGAATATCGCGGCGTTAAGGAAGGTCCAGATGAGGGCGAGCTTGAAGTAGGGCAGGATGGGAAGCCAGGTTGCGTACGGGTCCCTCGCCTGGTTGATCAGCCACGCTATCTGGAAAGCAAGGAGGAAGGCCGCTACGCCGGTGACGAGGTCGCCAACAAGGAGGGCAAGGAGGTGCAATCTCTGAAAGGCCTTGAAAGTCACGGTATGCGAAATACTCCCCCGAACCGGAGGAGTCAGGCTTCTTGTATCCCACCATTTAGATGCGTATCGAACGCAAAAAGATCGAGCTTCCAAAAACGATCATGAGCGCCCGGCAGTTGTTATCGATCCCATCGTCCCCTTCTTATTCTTCTTTCGGGCCGCGCTTATCGGCCTGATCATCCGAATCCATCCTGTCCTCTTCAGAGTCCATCATCTCCTCGACCATCCCCGGGTGCTCTTCCTCCTGATCCCACTCGCTCATCGACTCAGCGTACATGGCCGACGCTTCCTTGGTGAATTCGATCAGGAATGAGACAAGAGTGATGCTGTCCCTGCTGGTCTGGATATCGAGGTCGAAAGCATCCTCGCCTTTCACTGTCACTGACACATGCGCGCCGCCGAGATCATCAAGGCCCCTGACGACCTCGTCAAGGCGGGCAAACCGGTCCTGCAGCATCTCGAACTCGGGTGTGTCCCGGATTTCCGCAGCGTACTTGTCGAACGAGGTGTTGTAGACATGGATGAAAAAGTCCCAGTTCCAACCGAGCTCCATCGTAGCGGTTCGTCCGGTCGGTTCTCCTGTGGTGACAAGCGCGTCCAGAGCGGCTTCCAGAGAAGACCGGGCACCGATCAGCACGCATCCGGGCGCTGCTACAGCCACCGACGGTCCGACTTCCGTCATCATCGTCACGAAATCCCGCTTGTCTTCCTCAAAATAGAAATCCATCTGCGCGGCGATCTGCTCCACCGGAAGCATAAGAGCGCCGAATCCACCAAGCTCGGTTCTCTCGATCTCTGCATCAATCCCGGTCATCGACATGTTGAAGTCTACAGCGTCCGCGATGATCTCCAGACCTCGCTCCGGGTCGTCGCTCGCTATCGCCGCGAGCGGACAGACGGGGAAGTTGCCGAAGAACTCATCCAGAGCCATTTTCCCCATTGCGGGAATCCGTTCCGGATCGAAGTTGGGATTCACCAAGAGCATCAACACCATCTCGTCGCCCATCCAGTCGGTCAGCTCGGACGCCTCCTCAACACCCATCGCGTTGAGGAACAGGTCGAAGAAGCTGATCTCGGCGTCGCCGAATTTCGATGAAAATTCCTCCAGCTGCTCCTTAATGATTTCCAGCCCAGCCATGGCAAGCTGGTCGGGATTAGCCACAAAAAGATGGGCGACCAGTCGATCCTCCCTTATGTGCGACGGGAGCAGTATCTCCGCCTGCCCTGCCTGAGCCAGGAGGGCTGTCGGCGAGAGATTAATGAAATCCTCCGGCATTCCCAATGCGCCGGGATCGAATCGATACTCACCATGAGCGCGAACCATCTCCTGGTTGGCCTCGGCGCTGATGTCCAACTGCTCGAAAACCTCGGCCATCTCCTCGCGCATCTGAGCGAGTTCCTCGTCTTCCATGTCCCTAGCCTCGCCCTGAGCTTCGATGAACTTGCCCATCGTCCCCTCAAGATCGACAAGGAACTCGTACTCCCCGGCAGGCTGATAGACCAGCGGATCGGGTGTTTCACCGGGCGACGGCTGGCGTGGTGCGGCCGTCTGCCGAGGCTGGTAGCATCCCGCTATCAGCCATGCTGAAAGCACCACAAGCGCACCAGGGATTATCATCCTAACTACTCTCTTTTTCTTCATTGATACCCTCCAGGTCTCCAGATAAGTTCGATGAATCACACAAAACCGGGCTCAGCGTGCGAGCCGCGCTGCAAATTCTACAACATTAGGCTACCGGAAATCTCCTAAGACCGCACTAAGACTTACTGTCTCAAAAATACACTCTGTGTTCTTCCTCCTTCTCTTTCTCCTCCATATCTCCAAAACCGCCCATGCCGCCGGACTCCTCGAACCACTCAGCCGCCTGCTCACCCAGGGCTTCCCAGGTTTCATCAGGCGTATCCTCGATCACCTGCTGGAGGATCTCGAACAGGTGTATGCTCTCGCGACTGGTGAGGATGTCTATCTCGAAATTCTCGCTGTCCGGGACAAGCATTGATACTCTCGATGCACCAAGCTCTTCGAGGTCCCTGGTGGCGACATAAGTGTTCATCAGCAGTTCCTGGACCTCCGGGCTTTCAAAAAGCTCGACCCATCTTCCGGGATTCGCCGGAGAAAAATTGTCTATCGCGAGGTCCCAGTTCCACTCCACCTCCACATTGGCAATACGACCGGTACCGCCGCCCTCCGCATTGTAAAGCTCCAGCGCAGCGTTCACGGAAGGCTCGTCGCCCAGGAGGAAATAACCCGGAATTGCCACTGCTACGGTGGCGGGCATCTGCTCCCATTGCTCCTTCTGTTCCTCGTCGAGCATCATCCCGAATACCGATGTCTCGGGATCAGGAACCGGTATTACCACCGCATCATAACCGTTGACCTCGACTCTCTCGACCTGGACTCCGAAGCTCATGGCCATGACGAGGCTACCGGTAATCCCCTCGATCAGATCAAGCCCCTGCCCGGGATTATCGCTCGATATCGCGAGGATAGAGAACATCGGGGTATTCCCGGCACCGGGCTCGGCCCCGGGATCGAAATCGGGATTAACCAGATGGAAAAAGACGAACTCATCCGTCATCCAGTCGTAGACATCCACCGGCTCCTCGATGCCGTACATCCTGAACAAAAAATCCGGAGTCATCATGTACCCCGTGCCCCCTGCCTCATTGCCGATATTTTCCATCAAGGACTCCGTCTGCTCCGTCACTGCATCTATCAGCATCTCGAACAGCTCGCTCGGATTTCCCATGAAGAAATGTCCCATCCATCGCTCGCGCGGGAAGTGCGTGGGAAGCTTCAATTCCGCCGGACCCGCCATCGCCAGACCCTTGAATATTGATTCTTCACCTTCCGGCACGCCGTACTCGCCGTGCGCATGCACCATCGTCTCGTTGGCCTCAGCCATGATGTTCTTCTGCTCGATCCCGAGGTCTCCGAGAATATCCGCCGGTGCCGGCAATGCCTCGCCGCCTTCAACCTCGATCGCCTCACTCAGTGACCCGGTTTCCTCGGCAATCCGCTCCTTCGCCTTCTCGAAATCGACCAGGTATTCGAATTCCTCGGCGGGCTCATACGGGCTGGTGCTGACCATCGGATCGTCATAGCCGGGAGTGCCGACCCTGGG
>CAYLVL010000084.1:6781-9805 GCA_964387135.1 uncultured Planctomycetota bacterium | reverse complement strand
CGGACCTCCTCCCCCCCCTGTTGACTTCGTATCGGTTGTCATATATATTTTTTCGCGGCGAAGGAGCCGGGTGGGGGCACCGTAGGCATGCGGGAATAGCTCAGTTGGTAGAGCGTCAGCTTCCCAAGCTGAATGTCGCGGGTTCGAGTCCCGTTTCCCGCTTACCTGGCGGCGTAGCCAAGTGGTAAGGCACGGGTCTGCAAAACCCTGATCACCGGTTCAAATCCGGTCGCCGCCTCCATTCAGCAAGCTCATGGTCGCTTGACCTTTCGACAAGCTCAAGGCATGTCGGCAGGCTCACGATTGAAGCAAAATCGGCCGTGGCATGATAATATAGATGAGCAGCGCGGGCGCGTAGCTCAGTTTGGTTAGAGCGCTACCTTGACAAGGTAGAGGTCGTTGGTTCAACTCCAATCGCGCCCACCATCAGGTCAAACCAGCACGCGCCGGTTGACTATTGATGCGTGCTTTGTTAGATTACGCCGTCCATCGACGGGCTCAGGGCAGGCCTGAGCGGTTTGAGAGGCGGCCAAAGGAGAATTCCTATCGGACGACGAGGAAGGCGCAGTCCACCAAGAAGACAGCCGCGCATACGGACGAACAGGTTCATACGTGTGCCCGAGGTGCGTGTGATCAGCGCGTCAGGTGAACAGCTCGGAGTGATGAAGACGCGGGACGCGCTCGAGATGGCGCAGGACCAGGGACTCGACCTGGTGGAGATGGCGGCGAACGAGAACCCGCCCGTGTGCCGGATCATGGACTTCGGCAGGTACACGTACGAGGAGAAGAAGAAACGTCGGGAGTCCAGGAAGAAGCAGTCGAAGGTCGAGGTCAAGGAGTGCAAATTCCGTCCGAAGATAGGAGATCACGACTTTGATGTGAGGATACGTCGGGCGGTCAAGTTCCTCGGTCAGGGGAACAAGGTGAAGCTGACCGTGATGTTCCGGGGACGGGAGCACGCGCATCCGGAAGTGGCCGAGAGGCTGATTCTCAGGGCCTTCGATCAGATCAAGGATCTGGGGAAGATGGAAAGCCCGCCGAAGAAGGAAGGTCGCGACATGCACGCCCTGATCGCGCCCCTGCCGGAAGCCATCAGGAAGAAAGCGCTGAAGATCCGAGCTGCGAAGGCCGCGGATGATACGAGCGGGAAACCTGAGGAAGCTGAGAAGGCTGAAGAAGCAGAGGAAATAATGGACGCGAGCGAGAAGAGCGGGGAAAGCGAGAATGACGCATCCGAGGCCGCGAACGGCGAGGATCTTGAGTTGGCGGCCGAAGAGGCGATATAACATCGGGCGGCCATAAGGGAGCTACTCATCCGAGGGTCCCGGGCCCTCGGTGATGTATGTAAGGACAAAACGATGCCTAAGATGAAGACACATTCAGGCGCCAAGGAACGGTTCAAGAAAACCGGTACCGGCAAAATCATGAGGCGCCGACAGAATCACGGGCACATGCTGGTCAAAAAGCGCCCGAAGAGGAAGCGTCGGTTGAAGATGGACAAGAGGCTGTCCTGGGGGGATTCCCTGATCGTCAGGAAGCTCCTTGGCATTTCCATTAACAACGACTGAGAGAGAAAGACAAGCGATCAGCGCTATCGATAAGGATTCGAGAAATGACACGCGTTAAAGCGGGAACAACGAGACGTCGAAGGCACAAGAAGGTGCTTGCGGCGACCAAGGGATATCGCGGAGCGAGAAGCAGGCGATTCAAGGTCGCGAAGGAAGCGATGATCAAGGCGCGCGCGTACGCGTACCGCCATCGCCGCACAAGAAAGCGCGATTTCAGAAGGCTCTGGATCGCACGCGTGAACGCCGCCTGCCGTATGGCGGGAACGAGTTACTCGAAGTTCATGAACTCGCTCAAGCGTAATGACATTAAGCTGAACCGCAAGATGCTCTCGGAGATCGCGGTGAGGCATCCTGAGGCGTTCAGGACGATAGTCAAGACTGTCGGCGATTGAGTCGAAAGGACACTGAAGCAATGGGGTTTACCGGCTAAGCTCGAGTGAGAAGAAAGGTCTTTCGAAAGGAAGGCCTCGGATTGTACCGCCCCTGAGGCGATTCGATCCGAGGCCTTTTTCCATGGGAGTGCGGGATAGGAGTTATGGTAGGATAACCGCCTGCAAAGGCTCCCTTAGAGGTCCCTCGACCGCTGTCATGTGACGAGCAAGGACTGATGACGATGGACGAGTACGAGAAACGAGTCGCTGAAGCCGAATCAAAAGTCGCCGGCATATCTGGAGCGGGCGATCGAAGCTCTGTTGAAGCTCTTAAAAAGGAACTTCTTGGCAAGGGCGGCGTCTTTCAGGAGCTGATGAAAGGGCTCAAGGGCCTTCCGGGCGATCAGCGCCGCGAGATGGGTCGGAGAGTGAACCAGCTCAAGTCGCAGGCGGAAAAAGCCATCGCGGACCGTCTGGCGGAGTTGAAGCGGGCGCTCGGCGAGGATGTCAGCAACCTTGACTACACACTTCCGGGGAAAAAGCCGGCTCCCGGCAGACTGCATCTCCTGACACAGACCGTTAATGAGATTCTGGATGTGTTCCGCGACATGGGATTTCATGTTGTCGAGGGTCCGGACATCGAGGACGAGTGGCACAACTTCGACGGTCTTCGCATGTACGCGGATCATCCGGCTCGCGACACCCAGGACTCGTTCTACCTTGGGGAGGATCGTCTACTGAAGACGCACACGTCGCCGATGCAGATTCGATACATGGAGCAGCACAAGCCGCCGATCCAGATGGTCGGGCCGGGATTCTGCTTCCGGAGGGACCCCTTCACGTCGCGACATTCGCCGGTGTTCTACCAGATCGAGGGACTGATGATCGACAAGGGGATCACGTTCGCGCACCTTAAGGGAGTGCTGGCGGAGTTCGCGCGCGGATACTTTGGCCGCGAGCGGAAGGTCAGGCTGAGACCGGACTTCTTCCCGTTCGTCGAGCCCGGCTGCGAGATAGCGATCGACTGCTCGATGTGCGGCGGCAAGGGCTGCCGGGTATGCTCGCAGAGCGGATGGATAGAGATT
>CAYLVL010000084.1:0-6771 GCA_964387135.1 uncultured Planctomycetota bacterium | reverse complement strand
GCGCCGGCATGGTGCACCCGGGAGTCCTGGAGAACGGCAAAATCGATCCGGATGTGTATACGGGATTCGCGTTCGGGATGGGGGTCGAGCGTCCCGCGATGATTCGATACGGCATCGACGACATCAGGCATTTCTACGAAAACGATTTCAGGTTCCTGGAGCAGTTCTGAATCGGGCGGAGGAGAAGGCCATGGCCGACACGCGTCTGGGCTGGAAAAAAGCGACGAAACATGCCGAGACGATTGTCTCGAAGGGGAACCTTACGCGCGAGCAGCAGCTCGAAGCGATGAGAGAGCTGCTCGAGAGCCGTCACCAGCAGGATCATCGGCTGGCGATGGCGCTCCTGGTTCAGCTCATCAAGGCACATCCGAAGGATTTCGATCGGGAGATCAGTCTGGACAACCTGATCGAATACGGGAAGACGATGGCAAAGGTGTATTGGAAGAACTTCGGCAAGCACGTTCTTTACAGGGTCCTGATGGCGAGGAGTGTACCGGCGGTATGGATCGACCGTATTGCGGACGAGGAATCGAAGGAACTCAGACAGGCTTTTGCGGTCGCGATCGAGGAACTGGCCAAACGAAAAACCGTGCCGCTGGACAGGACCCTGGGGATCGCCAGGTATTTCCTGGATGATCCATCACCGGAGGCTCGCGAGCGGATTGCAAGGGCACTCATGGAAATAGGTAAGCGCGATCCCGAAAGACTGCACTACTTCCTCGTTCAGCACCAGGAGGGAGCGGGCACGGATCGAATGGCTTTGATGGCCGACGTGAGAAAGGGCATGGGATGGTGACAGGAACATGGAAAACGGGGACTTGTTCCGTTTCCTGAACACAATGACCGGAGTCACGCAATGCAGGTACCGTTAGACTGGCTGAGAGAGTTCATACCCCACAACTACGATCTGGCTACTCTCCAGGGCACGCTGACATCGATCGGGCTGGAGGCTGAACCGTACGAGCCGGAGCCTCTTGATTTCGCCGGCGTGTTTATCGGCAGGATAACGGATCGCGAGAAGGTCGATGAGGGCCGTGGTTTCGTGTACACGGTCGAGGTCGGGGACGCGTTTGAGAGCGGGAAAGTGAAGGTATTCTCAACCATTCCCGACATGCAGGAAGGCGTGAAGTACCCCGTGGCTCTTCCGGGCGGGCATGTCGGCGATCTTGAGATCGGGGAGAGGGATTACAGGACGTTCGTCAGCCAGGGCAAGTTCTGCTGCGCGACCGAGCTGGGTCTGACCAAGCTCGAATTCGTGGAGCACGCGGACGGTACGGTCGAGTGGGCGGACGGGCTTGAGGATCCGAATGGTCGGGCGCTTTCGATCTTCCCGGACTGCGAGGCTCTGGAGATCGGGACCGACCTCGCGAAATGGCTTCTCGACGACAAAGCGGTGACTATCGAGCTTACGAGCAACAGGGCCGACTGTCACAGCATTGTCGGCGTTGCACGGGAACTCCAGGTGGTCACCGGCGCGGAGATGAAGCTGCCGTGGATGATCGAGGATTTCGACGAGACCGAAGGCAAGACCGAGGACATCACGATACGGATCGACGATCCGGACGGATGCCGCCTGTACGCGGGACTTGTCTTCGACAATATCCGCATGGCGCCAAGCCCTCTGTGGATGGCGAAAAGGCTCTTTTCGGTCGGGATGCGCCCGATCAGCAATATCGTCGATATCACCAACCTCGTTCTCTATGAGATGGGTCAGCCGCTGCACGCGTTTGACTATGCCCTTCTGAAGGGCGCGAAAATTATCGTTCGTCGGGCGAAGGAAGGCGAGACAATGCCGACGATCGACGGGGTGGTAAGGCAGTTGACGCACGCCGATCTTGTTATCGCCGACAGCAAAGACCCGGTGGCGATAGCCGGAGTGATGGGCGGCTACGCATCGGAGGTAACCGGAAAGACTCAAAAAGTGCTCCTTGAGAGCGCGTGGTTCGACCCGGTAAGCATTCGGCGGACATCAAGGCGCCTGGCGCTCAGGACGGAGTCGGCGATACGGTTCGAGCGCGGGGTTGACCCGGCCGGCGTGCTTGGAGCGGTATACCGTGTGGCCTACCTGATGAAGGAGCTGAAATGCGGCAAGGCCGCGCCTCAGATAGCGCTGGCCAAGGCCGGTGAAGAAGAGAAAATCGTCATCCCTCTGAGCGAAGACCATGTAACCAGGGTCATCGGAACCGAGATACCCACCGGGCAGATCGAGCAGATCCTGACCGGTCTCGGATTCTGGGTGGACGGGCTCGCGCCGATGTGGCAGGTGACCGTCCCCAGTTATCGAAGAGATATCTTCCTCGCGGAGGATCTGATAGAGGAGATCGCGCGGCATGTCGGTTACGACCGGCTTCCGGAGGAGCTTCCACGGACTCACGTGCGCACGGGTCTGCTGGATGACGATATCCGCCTCAGGAACGAGATCAAGGAATATCTCGCCCGGCTGGGATTGTGGGAACTGAACAGCTTCCCGCTCTGCAATGACGCGACGGCGGCTCGACCGAATCCGCTGCTGCCGAATGCGTCACCCGCGAAAATCACGAATCCGATCAGCGAGGACGCCTCAAACCTCCGTATCAGCCTTGTGCCGGGTGTCGTTGAGACTTATATTCGCAATCTCAAGCGTGGAGCGCCGATACATGATGTGTTCGAGATCGGCACCGTGTACTGGCACGACGGTGAGGATTTCAGGGAGAGAAAGGAAATCATCATCGGATGCCTGGGAGATCGAGTAGGCAAAAAGAAGATGAGAACCAGAGAAGCGGGATTTCTAAGGCTAAAGGGATATGTGGAAATGCTTCTGGCGATTGCCGGGATCGGTGATTTTGATATCATTTCCAGTGAAGGTGGAGTCGAGGCTGAGCTGTACCGAATCAGGCACGATGGTGACGAAACCGGGATCATCGAGTTGATTCCCGAGGAGGTGCTTGGAGGCGAGACGTTCGACCGTCCGGTTTTCACGGCGACTGTCCCATGGACCGTCATACGGGACGGATACGTGGAGCTGGTGGCGAAGCGTGCTTTCAGGCAGCTACCCGGCTTCCCCGCCGCCGAGAGAGACCTGGCGTTCGTTGTGGACGAGTCGGTCGCCTACAAGCGCATGTATGACGCAATTCGAGACGCAGGCGGGGAATGGCTTGAGAAAGTGGAACTTTTCGATGTCTATCGCGGCAAGCAGGTCGGTGAGAACAAGAAGAATCTTGCGGTCAACCTGAGGTTCCGTCATCCGGATCGCACTCTGACGGACGAGGAAGTGGACGGCTGGATGGAGGCGATCGCAGCGAAGGTCCATGAAAGCACAGGCGGAAAATTGCGAGACTGGTGAGATGACCCGGGATGAGAAGTACATGAGACGGGCGATCGAGCTCGGCTGGCTCGGCATCGGCCGGACGAGTCCGAATCCGCTTGTCGGCTGCGTGATTGTCAAGGACGACAAGACGGTCGGGGAAGGTTTCCACCTGTTCGACAAAGTGGATCATGCGGAAGTTATCGCGCTCAGGGAAGCCGGGAAGAAGGCGAAAGGCGCGACAGCCTATGTTTCAGTCGAGCCGTGCTGCCATACCGGTCGCACGCCGCCATGCTGCGAAGCATTGATCAAGGCGGGAGTGTCAAAGGTTGTGTACGGGATGCAAGATCCCGATCCGAGAGTCAACGGCGGGGGGCATAAGGCGCTTGAGGAAGCCGGGATCGAGGTTGTCGCGGGCATCCTGGAGGATGAAGTACGCGACCAGAACCGGTTTTTCGTCACTGCTCACGAGAAGGGAAGGCCTTACGTGCTTCTCAAATGGGCAATGACTGTGGACGGCAAGATTGCCACACGCAGGGGCCACAGCAAGTGGATCAGCAACGATGCCAGTCGCAATGTAGTGCATCACCTCAGGAACATCTACGACGGCATTCTGATCGGGCATTACACGGTGCTGACAGATAATCCTGCTCTTACCTGTCGCGTCGATCTTGAAAAGCCCCTGCCGAAGGAGATATTCCCGGCGTTCCCGAAGGATATCAAGCATCCGGTCCGCATCGTTCTCGATGCACTCGGAGCGACATGCTCGCTCGCCGACCCGAAAATCTATCAGCAGCCGGGGAGGACAATGGTGGCGATCGCCCCGGAAAGTGTCTGGGAGGATACGCGCGCCCGCGACAGCATCAATCCGGAGGCTATCGATCTTGTCGATTGCCCGCTGTACGGAGGGCATATCGATCTGAGCTTTCTCATGGGGCAACTGAAGGAGCGGGGTATTTTCAGCATTCTCGTGGAAGGAGGGAGCAGCATACACGCCGCGTTTCTGGAAGCCGGACTGGCGGATGAGATCGCGGCGTTTGTGGCTCCGAAGGTTTTTGCCGGTGACGGAGCGCCGTCACCGATAAGCGGCGCGGGAATTGAGCTTGTGGAGGAGGCATGGCGGCTGGAGAAGGTCAGGCATGTCGTCATCGGGGGTGATGTACTGGTGACAGGGAGAATCATGCCGAGGGAGGACGAATAGCGGTTGTTTACAGGTATCGTCAGGGAGATCGGGAAGGTTGTCTCCGCGAAAAGGGGAGCGGACCTCATCCATTTCGAGATTGAGTGCCCAGCCATCCGCGCCGATCTTGGCCTGGGGGACTCGATTGCCATCGACGGCTGCGATCTCACCGCAACAGAGCTGACTTCGTTCGGTTTCAAGTGCGATGCGACAAAGGAAACGCTCAAGCGAACGACTCTGGGGGATCTGAGAGCGGGATCAAGAGTAAACCTGGAGCCGTCGCTGACTCCCACAACCCCAATCAGCGGGCATTTCGTTCTTGGGCACATTGACGGCGTAGGGACCATCAGGTCATTGAAGCGCAACGGGGATCAGGCGGAGATCGCAGTCGAGCCGCCGAAGGAATTGATGAAATTCGTGGCGGACAAGGGATCAATCACGATCTCCGGTGTCGGACTTACGATCGTGGAAGTGTCCGGCAACCGGTTCTCATGCTGGCTTATCCCCTACACCCTGGATAACACAACACTTGGGGCAATGAAGGCAGGATCGAAGGTGAACCTGGAGGTGGACGTGCTCGCGAGGTATGTGGTCAGGGCCCTGGAAGCAGGGGTGGCGCCTCGCGGGCAAGGTATAACGGAGGAGTTCCTGAAAGAGCACGGCTTCGGGTAGGCTTGATTACTCCCTGAAAACCACCTCCAGGAGGCGGTCTATCTCCCCGCGATGGTTGTAGAAATGCGGGCTTACCCGTACCAGGCCCATTCTTACTGATACCCTGATTAACGATGCATCGAGTGTTCCAAGAAGGGCATTCGCATCATCCCATCCCGCCGAGTGAGCGTCGAATGTCACGATTCCCGATCTACGATGATCCTCTCTGGGAGTGATCACCTCCACACCTCGCGCGGTCAGGGTATCGTGCAGGTAACCGGTTAATCCGAGGATGTGAGCCTCGGTGTTCTCCAGTCCGAGATCGAGGAACATCTCGAGGTTGGGATTGATTCCATAATGCCCGAGATGGTTGGGGCAGCCGCACTCGAAACGACGGCAGTTGCGGACCATCGGCTGATCGTAGTCGAAGAAATTCCAGGGATCCTCAACCGAGAACATGCCCGTTTGCGCGAGCAGGAGATTCTCGATCTCGTCCCGGTCGAGATAGACGGTGCCCACACCCATCGGGCCGAACATCCATTTGGGGCTGCCGAAACAGAGCGCATGGCATCCGAGCCGCTTGACATCGGTTTTCAACGCGCCGACAGCCTGGATAGCGTCGACGACCAGAAAAACCCCGGCATTTCTGCATTCCTTTGCGATGCGTGCGACATCCACCCTCTGCCCCGTGAGGAAGTTAACGAGCGGCACAATCATCAATTTCGATCTCTCGTCAATCGCGCCCAGAAGATCGTCCTCGGAGACCAGCCAGTCGCCGCTCTCAACAACTCTTGCCTCCACCCCTCTCCGCTCGAGGAGCTTCGCGGGCATGACCACCGACGGGAAGCACTTGTCGGGGACGATGATGTTGTCGCCGGGCTTCCAGAGGATAGAGTGCGAGAACATCGCAAGCGACAGCGACGTGTTGTAATTGAAGCCGATCTCGTCGGCGTCGCAGTTCAGCATTCTCCCCATGAGAGAGCGGGTGCGGTCGCGCTCCTCGTCCCATTCCTGGTACTGGAGCATGGGCCCCTCGCAGAGAGTGCCCATGAAATAGTCCATGGCCTTCAGGGATGAGGCCGACCACGGCGAGTGTCCGGCGTGGTTCAAATAAGTCTCGTTCTCGACCATGGGGAATTCCCTGCGGTAGTGCTTTCGTTTCTGTTCGAAATCCATATGAATCAAACCTCTTTAAATCGCTTTCGGGCGGTTCAGGCCGGCTCCATCGACTCCTGCGGAGGAAGTGTCTCGCGCACGAAGTCGTGGAGCGCCTTGATGCGCGTGAGGAAGCCCTCGACCTTGTCGAGTGGAATCTGGTTTGTCTTGTCCGAGAGGGCCTGGCTTACATCCGGATGGGTTTCGAGGAAAAGCCCGTCGATTCCCGCCCCGATCGCGGCTCTTGCCAGAGGCTCGATGAAGTCGCGCTGTCCGCCGGTCGACTCACCGAGCCCGCCGGGCAGTTGAACCGAGTGGGTTGTGTCGAAAACAACGGGATAGCCGAAACCTCGCATGACCGGGAAGGATTTCATGTCGACGACAAGATTCCGGTAGCCGAACGACGCGCCCCGCTCGGTCAGGCTCAGGCTGGGCTCCTTGCCGGCGGCTTTGGCGCCTTCCTCGACCTTCGTTACGATATTCTTCGCATCCCATGGACTTA
>CAYLVL010000083.1:0-9863 GCA_964387135.1 uncultured Planctomycetota bacterium | reverse complement strand
TTGCTCAAAGACCTCAAGGAAGGCATCGAGCGCCTCGATATCCACCATCCCCCGAAAGAGCGTGGACTCAGGATGTGTCCTGTCAAGGTAGTCCCCTATCTCCCCCATGCCAAATCCCCGGTGGAACTCCCACGAGTAACGCTCGGTCCACATCGACCCTCGACCCTCGAAATACCGCAGCGTGCCGTCCACAGCGCCGATCAGCATCTCCGGTATATCGTCGCCGGTCAGATCTCCAAACGCCGGTGATGCGAATGCCTCCATCCCGGGCAATCCTGCCCCGCCCTCGACTTCCTCCCAGTCCGGAGCCAGGAACACCTTGATCTCGCCTGCGCGGTTACCCACAACAAGATCGAGTCTCCCGTCGCCATTGAAATCGAATCCTGTCGGAGACGGATACTCTCCCAGGTCCAATTCACCGAACGCTTCCTCCACCATCTCGAACCCATTCCCTGCGCCTTTGAAAAAGTAGAGGTTTCCATCGCCTGCACCCGCCACGATGTCAATGATCCCATCACCGTCGAAATCCCCTGCGCATGGAGTCGCGAATCCCGGAACTTCGAGACCTCTCGAAAGTCCTTCATCGAGGTGCGCCATATTGCCGCCGTCGCTGACGAAGACCTTGATGCTTCCGTCCTCAAAACCTATCACGTGATCGCATCTCCCGTCGCCGTTGAAGTCCCCAAGCGCCGGAACCACCGTCACATCCCCCCCGAAATCCGGATCGTTGCCATAGACGAAGCTGCCCGTCACGGCGTAATCCGGGCCGAAGTAGATCGTCAATCCGCTTGTATCCTTCGCGCCACAGACTATATCGTTCGCGCCGTCGCCGTCGACATCCCCTATGCAGGGCGATGAAAGATAGCCTACGTCCTCGTCGAACCTGCGCTCCGTCTCGGTTGTGTAGGAGACAAACCACCATGTATCGGGAGTGCCATAATTCTCGTACACGCTGATCGTGCCGTCGGATGAGCCGATCAGAAGATCGGGCGCTCCATCGCCGGTTGCATCCTCGAAAATCGGCCTTGAATTCCCCGCCACTCACATTCGATTGAGATTCTCGATCAATTGGGAGTCGACCTCGCCAGTAGAAGTCGCGACAATGCTTCCGTCTTCTGCCCCCGTCACGTAGAAGCCCTGACCATCGGCAATCGCATATGAGCCGTTATCACCGACAGAGATATCGCTTGCGCTCGACTGCACATCGGGCACATCGACCATGCGAGTCTGCCACCCTTCACCACCCCAGACATTGAGCACGCCCGCGCCGTCAACCACCAGCAACTCCGCCTCACCGTCGCCGTCCATGTCCCGAAAGCACGGCACCGCTCCTCCCGGGCACCTTATGTGGCTGAAAATATCCGCGGCTTCCTTGAAGTATGGCCCCACGAAACACTTCAATTCGCCATCGGCGTTGCCCACAACAAGGTCTCTGATTCCGTCCCCATTGACATCATGGAAGACCGGTGCGGCATCCTCCCCCACATCCAAATCGTCGCAGAAAAGATCGACGAGCCTGTCGATGAACGCCTCCCTCAGCCATACGGGCGATCGAAGCACCTGTGCAAGCGCCCTGTCGGGAAGGCCGCGGTAACCTCTGTCCGGCTCAGTCTCGACAAATTCCTTCCGCTCGTTGTCGTACGTCACCGCATAGAATTCACCGGGACCAAGTCGTATCTCGCGCTCGAACGTGTAGGTCTCGTATGGATCGCCGAGCTGCGCTACAGCGCTCTGTGGCGCGATAAGCGCGGTCAGCAGAAAACAGGATGCGATTGTGACGAAGGGTCTGCGCATTCTTTCCTCCCTCGGATAGGCTGCATTCGAGGCTGAAATCGAGTCCGTCTCAGCGTATTGTTCCACGCGCCGTTCTCACGGTCAACCGTGCGGGTAGCTATCGATGCCCATGCAGGGATCTTGAATACGATACATGCGGGATGGAGTTCTTAAGGATGCGGTCGGAAGGCCATCTCACTCCTGCGGAGTGCCGCATTCGCCGCAGAACTTCGCTTCGATCGGCATTGACGTAATACAAAGCGCGCCTGGTTGAAGGGGATCTGCACCACGCTCGCGTTAAACGGGACCTCTTCGAATACTTCGTTCAGTACTGACCGCTTCATTGCGATGTTCTCCCCGACCGGAGGCGGAAGTCGTCAAACAGTGCAATCGGGACCGGGAAAGCGGCTTGTTTGGTGGCTGGGCCGTTCCGTCTGTGACGGTTCCTCGATTGAAAGCAAAAGGGGGGGATTGCTCTACTCCCCGGTAGGTGAGATTGCCCTCGGACCAGTTGAAGCGGGCGGTGCCTCGGTTGAGCCGGTCGAACTTGCCATCTCCGCTCTCTCGCCTTCAAAACCTGCAAGAATCTGGGTGATTTCCGTGGCCAGGCTTTCGTCCATGAGCTCCAGCACTTCCGCCGCTTTGCTCTCGCGCATGGCTCCCAGGATAAGGCTCGCGCGCTCCGCGCCCATGTTGGAGAGAATGACGGAAGCCTCCTCCGGCTCCATCGCCTCGTATATGAGGGCTACATTGTTGATGTTCTGGTCCCGCGCCAGATTGAGCGCGTCCTGCAACCTGGCGATCTGGTCCTCCCTTTCCTGCACGAGCCGTTCCTGCTCCGCGAGCTCCTGCTCAAGCGCCGCTACCCTCGACTCCAGCGCGTCCTTCTGTCCCCTCAGAACCAGGTTCAGATTCCTGAGTGTTTCCTCGTTGGTCATCTCCACCACACCGTCGCCCTCCGGCTCTTCCTCCTCCGGTATGAAAAACTCCATCCCGGGGACCTGCGCCAGGAACTCCGGGGCTTCGAATATGCCGAACTTAATGAGGAACAGGTAGGCTCCCGCGCCGACGACAATCAGGAGGAACAGCGTGAAGATCCACGCCCATGCGCTTCCCCGCTCGTTATATATTGACCTCATCATGTTTTTGTCCCGTATCCCCGCCGTTGGTCTTGTTTCATTCGGATTCCCGCCGGACGTGGCGGATGGTCGCGAGATCGTCAAGTATCCGGCTTTCTTCGCGGTCGTAATCCATGCGCCACGCCTGCCATCTGCGCTGACGGTGAAGCTCTATCGCGCGCTCGTCGCGGCGTCTCTCCACAAGCTTCTCTCTCGCCTTTTCCACCCTCTCTCTGGCTTTCCTGGTATCGGTATCGGCTCGATCGATGGCCTCCTCGATTCGCAGCATGTGATGGTGCAGGTTGGCCATCTCCCGCGATGTCAGTCCGATCTCAAGAGCGCGCAGACGACTTATCAGCGTGGCGTTCCTGACTCCCCTGAGTTCTGTCGCCCGCTCCTCGGCTCTTGTCAGGATTCCGACTCTCTGCGCGAGTGTCACCCGCTCCCGCCGGGTGAGTGAGCGCCGGTACCTGAGAAGTCGATCGAGTCTGTATCTGAACCTTCGCATTCAGGCTGACCTCTTGGTCACGAATCATACGCTCCGGGCGGCAGCACCGGCGGCGGAGCCTCTGGTGCGGCACTTGCCGATTTCGCCGGCTTCGGCGGCGGTGGCTCCGCTTCCCCCGCCCCCGGCATGACTTCCTGCGTCTCGCCCACGGCTCTCCGAAGCTTTTCCACTCCCTCCAGAAACTCCGAGCCTTCCATCATGTCCTGCCGTAGAAACTCGTTGATGTCGTCCATGCGGTCTATCGCCGCGTCCACCCGCGGATTCGTCCCTCTCTGATAAGCCCCTATGCTGATCAGGTCCTGCATCTCCCTGTATGCAGCGACGTGCTCCTTCAACCGCCCGGCCAGACGCGCATGATCCGGATCGACCACCTGCCGCATGACCCTGGATATGCTTGCCAGGACATCGATCGCGGGATAATGCCCCCTGTCCGCAAGCTCCCTCGAAAGCACGATATGCCCGTCCAGAGTCGCCCTTGAAATGTCGCTCACCGGCTCCGCAAGATCGTCGCCCTCCACCAGTACCGTGTACAACCCGGTTATGCTCCCGTTCGGCGATCGTCCCGCCCTTTCAAGAAGCTTGGGAATCAGGCCGAAAACGCTCGGAGGATACCCCCGCGTCGCGGGAGGTTCGCCGGCTGCAAGGCCGACTTCTCTTCCGGCCAGCGCGAATCTTGTCAGCGAGTCCATCATGAGAAGAACGTCCCGGCCCGTATCCCGGAAATACTCGGCTATCGCCGTCGCCGTCATCGCCCCTCGAAGCCTCAGAAGGGCCGGCTGATTCGACGTCGCCACAACCACGACGCTCCTTTTCAGACCTTCAGTGCCCAGATCGCGTTCGATGAATTCCCTGACCTCGCGACCCCGCTCGCCGATCAGCGCGATGACGTTGATGTCCGCCTTGGTATAACGGGCCATCATGCCCAGCAGGATGCTCTTTCCGATTCCGCTTCCCGAGAAAATGCCGACCCTCTGTCCCTTCCCAAGCGTCATGAGCGTGTCCACCGCCCTGACACCCGTAATCATCGGCTCGTCGATGAGCGGCCTCGTGACCGGGTTCGGGCCCGTCCGCACCATCGGAACCGCCTGGCCCCTCGGAAAGCCGGGACCTTCGTCCACCGGATTTCCCACACCGTCCACTACCCGTCCGATGAGAAAATCACCCGCATTGATTCTCAATCCACCGGCGATCGTGTGCACGCATGCTCCCGGACGGACCCCCTCGAGCTCGCCCAACGGCAGGAGAACAACTCGACCGCTGTCGAAGCCGATCACCTCACACAAAAGGGGATCGCTGTTCGCCCTGTCGACCTCAACTACCTGACCCTGTACCGGGTCGGGCAGCGCGGCTTCAAGACCTATGCCTGCAAGCTTGGTGATGGTTCCTTTCACACGGCACGCGGGGGTCACTTCGAGCATGCGAAAGAACGGAGACAGATCGAGCCGGTCGTCTCTCCGAGGCTCAGTGCCCATTCTCCTCCTCCACGGAGGCTCCCGATTGATTCGCCAGATGCCCGGCCTGCTCGGTGAGCAGATCGCCGAACTCCTCAAGGACATTCAGGAGCCTCGAATCGATCATGCCCGAATCGCTTTCAAGCCTCATATCGCCCGACGACATGCCCGGATCGCTCCTGAGCGACGGCATGATCGCGTCGGCGGATGCCCCGGTTTCGTGGAGATAGGACTTGATGACTTCGATATCATCGGGGGACGCGATCAGCGTAACCGACCTTCCCGGCGGCATCCGCTCCAGAAGGGCGCGCGCGCGTTCGGCGATCGCCTCGGGCCTTGTGCCAAGCTCGCTCACCAGCACCTTGCGCGCGAGAGCGCACGCGAAATCTATAACGCCCGGCAGATTGGACCTGAGAAAATCGCTCCTTGCCGCCTGCAACCGACCTATCTCGGTCTCAAGCTGCAAGATCAGCCCCGCGAGCTTCTCCAAAGCCTCGCGCTTCGCGGTCAGATCTCCGTCCTCTCTCGCGTTCCGTCTGATGGAATCAGCCTCGCTCCGAGCTTTTCCCAGAATCTCGTCGGCCTGCCTCTGAGCCTCCGACAGAATCGCGTCCGCTTTCTTGCGAGCCTCGGCTTCGATCTGCTCCAGGCGCGTCATCTCTTCCGCCCGGATGATCTCGCGACGCACGCGGACCAGCCTCTCTGCCTGCTCACCGACCGGCACTCCCTTGATTACAACGGGCTTCGACTCGTCAGGATACCTCTTCGGCGTTTCGGTGGGATCAGACAACCAGTTCCTCCTCGCCGCCCTTGGCAATGATTATGTCGCCCTGATCCTCAAGCTGCCTGATGATGTTCACTATACGCTGCTGCGCGCCTTCCACGTCCCTCAGTCGAACCGGACCCATGAACTCCATTTCCTCCTGGAGCATGCTCGCCGCACGTTTCGACATGTTCTTGAAAACCTTGTTCGCCACTTCCTCGCTTACACCCTTCAGCGCCAGCGACAGCTCCTTCGTGTCGACCTCCCTCAATACCTGCTGCACCGACCGGTCATCCAGGTGGATGATGTCCTCGAAAACGAACATCATGTTCTTCACCTGCTCGGCCAGCTCCGGATCGCGATCGCTCAGGGCCTCGAGTATCCCCTTCTCAGTCGCCCGATCGACCTTGTTGAGAATCTCAACAAGCGCGCTTACCCCTCCGGCGGTGCTGAATTCCTGCGAGATGATCGCCGAGAGGTTCTTCTCCATCACCCGCTCGATCTCCCTGATCACCTCCGGACTGGTGCGATCCAGCAGCGCCAGCCTCCTCGCCACCTCCGCCTGCTTCTCCGGATCGAGAGCCTGTAGCAGAACCGAAGACTGCTGCGGCTCGAGGTATGCCATCACAAGCGCTATTGTCTGCGGGTGCTCATTTATAATGAAATTGCTTATCGCCTGCGGATCGGTTCGCCTGACAAAATCGAACGGGCTTACCTGGAGAAACGTGGAAAGCCGCGCCACGACCTCTTCCGCCCTGTCTTCACCAAAGGCATCCTCCAGTATCGCCCTCGCGAACTCCACACCTCCGGTGGTTATATACTTCTGCGCCACCCCGTACTCATGGAAATCCTTGTAGACATCATCGATCATTTCGTGATCGATCTTGCCGAGGTTCGCGATCTCCATCGTGATCGTCTCGACCTCGCTCTCGGCCAGGTACTTGTAGATTTGCGCGGCGACCTCCTTGCCCAGTGCGGCCATGAGAATCGCTGCTTTGCGTTTTCCCGGTAATGTTGCAGGCATGACGCTAAAAAGTATACCGCGCAGCAGGGCACACCGGGAGGGTGCAACCCCTGTACGTTATATTAATATCGATTAAGAGGCGGTCAAAATGTCTTACAACCCATGTGACACGGGCTTTCAAGCCCATGCGCCAAAACAATCCCCTCATCGCCAATAGCCCCTTCCACCGTATATACTGTTTCCTGCTCAATGACCGAGGACAAGAAAATCACCCTCAACGGACACACCATAATCCTCTCCCACCTCGACAAGCCGTACTTCCCCGTCAGCGGCATCACAAAGGGCGATCTCATCGACTACTACCGCAGGATCGCCCATATAATGCTTCCCTGCATGGCCGGTCGTCCGGTCATGATGCACAGGTTCCCCGAAGGGATCGGCGGGGAGGATTTCTATCACAAGGATGTCCCCGATTATTTCCCCGACTGGATCCACGGGGAGACCATCAGGAAGGAAGGCGGAACGCTTGATCAGCTCATCTGCGAAAACGCTGCCACGGTCGTCTACATAGCCAACCAGGGCTGCATCACGCCCCACATCTGGCTCAGCCGCGTGGGCAAGCCTCCATAATCCCGACAGGCTCATCTTCGACCTTGATCCGCCAGGGGAGGATTTCGAGCCGGTACGTCATGCCCCGCGTGTGCTCCGGGATATGATGGAAAAAGAGCTCGATCTGAAAACATGGGTCATGACAACCGGCTCTCGCGGATTGCATGTTGAGGTTCCGCTTGACACAAAGGCTGAGTTCGAAACCGTGCGGGAATTCGCTAAAGGCGTCGCGAAGCCAGTGGCGTCAAGGCACCCGGACGATTTCACAACCGAAACTCACAAGAAAAAGCGAAAGGGTCGGCTCTTCTTGGACTATCTCCGCAACTCCTACGCCCAGACCAGCGTCGCGCCGTATTTCCTGAGGGGCCGCCCCGGCGCGCCCATCGCCACTCCCCTTTCGTGGGATGAAGTTGGCAGAAAACCCCTAAACGCGCGAAGCTACACAATCAGCAACATTTTCCGAAGACTGGCCCGCAAAGACGATCCATGGCTCGACATCGACCGAAACCCCCAGTCCCTCGAATCAGCATCAGAAATCCTGACCTCCCTTCTGCCCGAAATCCTCAATCAAGACTGAGCCTGAGCATTCCGGCTGGCAAGGTGATTGAATATCCCAGCCGGATCAGGCAATCGGGTGCCGCACACAAGCTGAGCGTGGCTTGTGATGTGAAAGGTCGGCGCTGCCTCCGAGCATAGCCCTCCGGTTCGCCTCCGGCCGCGTCCGTCTTCCCGTCGTGGCCAAAACGGAGGCGAACCATGAAAAACAAGAATCCGCTCCTCGTCCCCGATCTGTGCAAGATGCTCGCCGCCGGGGATTCAAAACTCCTTCGAGATTTCTGCGAATCCGGACACCCCGCCGTCATTGCGGAGCTGATCTCCATCCTGTCCGGCGAGGAAGCCTGGACGGTGCTGCGGCATGCGGACACCCCCTTCGCTCCGAGATTTTCAGCCATATAGATGAAGATCTGCAGGTGCAGATCGTCGGAAGCCTGCGCCGGGAGGAGGTTGCGCGCCTGCTGGCCGACATGCCCCCGGACGACCAAGCTGACCTCTTCAGGCAACTGCCCGAAAATCTGCGCGAATCCGTTCTGCCGGCCATGGCTCAGGCCGAAAGGGAGGATATTCGTCGCTTATCGGCGTACAAGGAGGGCACCGCCAGCGCGGTCATGACCTCCGACTATGCCACCTTGCCCCCGGACCTTACGGCCTCCCAGGCCATCGAACATTTGAGAGAAGTCGCACCCGACAAGGAAACGATCTATCATGCTTACCTGATGGATGAACGACGGAAAATCATCGGGTTCGTGTCTCTCAAGGATCTGATCGTGGCCCAGCGCGAGGCGCGGGTCGGCGACATCATGAACACCGACATGGTCCTCGCCCGCGTGACGGATGACCAGGAGGACGTCGCCCGCAAGATCCAGAAATACGACCTGCTCGCGCTGCCGGTGATCAACGGCAGTGATGCCCTGGTCGGTATCGTGACGCACGACGACGCCATGGACATCATCACACAGTAACATACCGAAGACCTTGAAAAATTCATGGCCATCGGCGGAGCCCACGAGGATGCGGTTTATATGAAGACTTCCGTGTGGGCACATTTCCGGAACCGCTATCCCTGGGTTATCGCGCTGGCGATTTTGGGTCTGGTCGCCGGATTCATCGTCCGGAGTTTCGAGGGTTTATTGATGCAGTTCACCATACTTGCGGCGTTCATGCCCATGCTGGCCGACACGGGCGGCAATACCGGCATCCAGGCCGCCATCCTGGGGGTCCGAGCGTTGGCCCTCAAGGGAATTTCCACCAAATACATCTTCCGTATTATTGGGCAGGAATTCCGGGTAGCGCTGCTGCTGGCTCTGTTGCTCGGCGTGATCGCCTTTGCACGGGTTTTCCTGTTCGGCGGCGGCTCGAGTATCCCGGATGAATTCTCACTGGCCCGGATCGCCCTTGCCATCTCGCTTGCCCTGGGGTTGCAGGTGGTCACGTCCATCCTGGTGGGCGCGCTGCTGCCCCTGGGTGCGGCATGGATGAAATGGGACCCGGTGGCGGTGGCCAGCCCGGCCCTGAACACCATTGTGGACATCACCGGTTTGCTGATCTATTTCACCACTGCCAAGCCGCTTCTGGCGATATGAGTTGAACAGGTTTCTGACGAGCCTGCTGCTCGGCATGTTGTGCCTTTATCAAGCAACCACCATATATGCCGCGGAAGCATCCGGCCTGCCTTTGGATGCAGACGTTTTCCAATGGATGGACGCGCTGGTGCTGGGCATTGTGGAGCGTGCCACCGAACACCTTCCCGTCGGTTCCGTCCGGCACGTCTCCTCCGGACTCCGGCGACTAATATCTGGCATAGAAACGGAAGAGATGTGGCGGAATGTGGAGTATGAAGGGGAAAGGATCGGGCCTGCCCGCCATAGCGCCAGCGACGGCAGGTGCCAACCGCTTCCAGCAGTGGGTTTTGCGGTCCGCAGGCTTCCCAGCCTGTTAGCAGCAATTCCGACGACAGCTTCAGTAAAGAGACTTCAGCAAAGGAAAGAGGGAAATGTAGAACTTCTGGAGATGTGCAACACCGTCATGGAATCAGATGCTCTTTCCAGGGCGACCTCGGGGCAGTGCAACACCTCAGCCGTCTGACAGCTTTCTCTCCGGCAGTGCAGGCAACTTTCCC
>CAYLVL010000082.1:0-9933 GCA_964387135.1 uncultured Planctomycetota bacterium | reverse complement strand
GACAGCTCCGACAACCACTTCAGGATCGCCGAGCCGGAGACACTTACTCTCACCAGTCCCAACGGCGGCGAGGAACTCACCGGCAACGGCGCCTGGGAGATCACCTGGGAGTCGACCGGCGATGTCGATTTCGTCAACCTGCTTCTCTCTACCGACTCCGGCGGCACCTACCCGATCACGATAGTCGACGCGACCGACAACGACGGCTCATTCACCTGGGATCCTGTCGAGAACATCGACACCACCACCGCGAGAGCAAGGGTCGAGTGGACCGGCCATCCCGGAGTGAACGACGAGAGCGACGGCGACTTCACGATCGTGGAAACAGCCGAACCGGGATGGGACCCGATACCGGGCCTCATCGGGGTTTCATTGATCGATCCTACCCCCGATCAGGGCACCGAGCCTGAGGATCTGGCGGTATTCAGCGAGGGTGCGGATCAGAGTCGGGGCGAGATCGTGGACGGAGGCAACGACAACGAGTTCGCCAGGTGGAACGACACCTACACATCACCGATGCCAACCCTATGGAACTACCCGACCGGGTTCTCTCCGCTGCACAAGTTCGATGTGAGCCTGGACGGGGTCTGGATGTTCGTCACAAATTCCTACCCGGACTCCATCAATCCGCCGAACCTGAACGATCCCGGTCACGCGCTGTTCTCGTGCAACGACAATGCGACCGGCGATTTCTCGGACGGCAACTATCACCTGTACGGTGACGGCGGCACGCCCGATCCGGACGACTACGCGTGGCGACATGCGGTCGATTTCTCATGCGGAGTGCCGGGGGGCATCGACGACACGAAGGCCTACCTTCTGGTTACCTATTCTGAGAAGTCCGGAAATCCTCAGCCGCATGACGGCAACATCCTGACCGTGGAATGGGACGAGCCGTACGACAACTCATCGCTGAACGCCTGGCTGCTCAAGATCTCCACTCAGGGCGGCGGCTCGGGGCTTGTCGATGACACCGATCCGGGCGTGATGGCGCTCGCGGCCGATGACGCGACCAACCTTGTGATCGAGGACGAGCCGGTCGTGGGTCTCTGGATCCTCGACAGCATCGGTATCGTGCAGAGCGTCGGACTCGCCTTCACCACCGGCGATCTGGTTCTGCCGGAGGATCAGCTCGACAGCGAAGAGTACGGAACCTCGGTGCCGGTGGACATCACAATCGCGAACGCGCTCGATTTCGATTACCAGGTCACCGATCCCGGCTTCAACTGGCTTGTAGCTCTCCTGGATAACGGCGACGGCACATGGTCGGTGGGTATCTGGGAGTTCGATTATCTCGCGGACCCGATGGAGTTCACTGAGATCGATATCACCGATCCGCTGCCGGGCACTCCGATGGCGGTAGACTTCGACTGCACCGACTTCGAGATTCATGTCCTTGCCGAGGACGGTGGCGAGCCGAAGGTAACGGTCTTCGAGTACACGCCGTAGTCGCAGCGGAATTGTAGGAAGAGAGAAAGATGTGGGGACGCCTTTTCGCCATGATGGTGAAGAAGGTGTCCTCATTTTTCGTTGTTTGTCCCATCCTCTCCATCTGCTATGATACGCCCACGAGACTCGGAGGATGGAGCAATGCCGAAACCATACCTGCTCATCGCGCCGATCCTGCTGATCGGAATGATCTTCGATACCGCCGCGACAGCAAAGACGCCGATCAACCTGGAAGCGCGCGTGGTTGTCGGATCATCCGATGAGGCCGATTTTCACGACCTCCAGGAAGCGATCATCGCCGCCGAAGACGGCGCGCTTATCATTCTTGAGCCGGGCATCTACGAAGCCGAGCCGTCCGAGTTCATCGAGCATCAATGCGGGAACTGCTTCGATCCGTCGACCGAAGTCACCGCATCGGCCGGATTCGTCATCAAGGGCAAGTCGCTCACCATAATGGGATCGGGCGCGGACAGGACCGAGCTTGTCACCAATGCAGGCTACGGAGTCTACATCGAGGACTGTCCGAATGTCGAAATCACGAGCCTGGCCATCACCGGCGGTGAGAGAGACCAGGATGGCAACGCGACCTGCGCCGCTGTTGTTGCCAGGGGCTCGTCAGTTGAGATCGCGTGGTGCGCAATCCACGACAACCAGGGCGATTTCGAGACGACGGTCGCGGGAATCGGCGGCGTGATGGGTCGCGAGGGCGCGATGCTGCACATCCATCACAACAGGATTCACGACAACAGCTGGGACGGTGTCGCGCTTTATCGTGGAGCCGTAGCGGACGTCCACGACAACGCGATATGGAGCGGTCGCGGCGCCGGTGTGGGGATCACATGGGACGCGTACGCGACCGTGATCCGTAACGATATCCACGACTACTGGAAAGGCATCGGGTCGTTCGGGAACACCCGCGTGGGTGTTTAAAACAACTTCGTGCACGATCTTGTCGGATGGGGGATAGTCGCGACCGGCACCAGCGACATGATCTGCCGCAACAATACGGTCGTCAGGTGCGGGAATGTCGGTATCGCGGGATGGTCGGAGACAGCGAGCATCGAGATTGTCAACAACATCATCGCGTTCAACGGCACCGAGGAGCAGTGGGTTGCTCCGAGGGTCGGAATCTGGATGAACTGCGGGGAAGGGAATTACTCGATCCGCCATAACGACATCCACGGCAATCACGACGCGGCGGTGGCGTTCGGATACGAGGAATTCGAGGACGGCTCATGGAGTTACTCAGAAGAACGCGAGTTCATCGGCGAGGAAGGGAATATCGGGGACGATCCGATGCTCATGGATGAGGGGCCGAAGATCGATGAGGCAAGCCCCTGCATCGACTCGGGCGATCCCGAGACGCTCGATCCCGACGACTCGCGGTCGGATATCGGCGCGACCGGCGGCTCTCACGCATGGCATTGAACCGGAGATGATTCGAAAATGACTCGGAAAGGATTCGACCTGGCAATACTCGGCGGCGGACCGGGAGGTTACACGGCCGCGATCCGTGCCGCGCAGCTCGGCATGTCGGTCGGTCTTGTCGAAAAGAAATATCTCGGCGGAACCTGCCTGAACATCGGCTGCATCCCGACCAAGGCGCTGATCCACTCCGCGCGCCTGTACGAGGACGCGCGTCAGGCGAGGACATTCGGCATCAAGGCAACCGACGTGGTGTTCGACTGGCCTTCCATCCAGAAATACAAGAATCGATGCGTGATCAAGCTCCGCAAGGGCGTCGAGAGCCTCATGAAGAAAAACTTCATCGAGGTTATCAGCGATCATGGCGTCCTCAAGGATCCGGAGACGATCGATGCAGACGGTAATGAAGTGAAGGCGAAGCATATCATTCTCGCGACCGGCTCCTATGCCCGGTCGCTTCCGTTGCTGCCCATCGACGGCGAGCGGGTTATCACCTCGGATCACGCTCTCGAGCTTGAGGAATTGCCGGCGAGCATCCTGATTGTCGGCGCGGGCGCGATCGGCTGCGAGTTCGGCTACTTCATGTCGGCTTTCGGCGTGGACGTGACCATTGTCGAGTTCCTGGAGCATGCCTTACCGATGGAGGATGAGGATATCTCGGTCGAGTTCGAGGGAGTGCTCAAGCGACGGAAGATCAAGCTTCACACGAACTGCTCGGTCGAGAGTGTGGAAATGACCGATACCGGGGTCCGGTCAACTGTGAAACCTCGTGACGGGGAGAGCGAATTCACCATCGAGACGGAGAAGGTGCTTATCTCGGTGGGAAGGGGAGCGGCAACATCGGATTGCGGGTTCGAGAACGTCGGCATCCCGATGGAAAAGGGCTTCATACAGGTCGACGACATGCTGAAGACCGGTGTGGCGAGTATACGGGCGATCGGCGACGCTATCGGGGGACTCATGCTCGCGCACGAGGCGTCGGCGGAGGGGATTCTTGCGGCCGAGGATATCGCCCGGCTGGATCGGAAACCGATCACGTACGAGAACATCCCCCGGGCGACTTACACAAGGCCCGAAATCGGGAGTGTCGGATTGAGTGAGGCCCGAGCCCGGCAAAAATACGGGGACTCGATCAGGATCGGAAAGGTCCCGTTTGCGGCTGTTGGAAAGGCGGTCGTGATGGGAGAGTCAGGTGGATTCGCCAAGTTAATAGCATCCGGAAAAGATGGAAAGCTGGTCGGTGCAAGCGTGATAGGTCCGAATGCGGTCGACCTTATCGCAGTCGCCGCAACAGCCGTCACGATGGGAGCTACTGCTGAGGAGTTCGCGCATGTGGTCCAGGCTCATCCGACCGTGTGCGAGATCTGGCATGAAACCGCGCATGCTCTGATAGACGGCCCGATTAATGCCTGATGGAGGTCCTGGCAAGGCAAGCGATGCTCTCCGCATCCGAAAGCCTTTGATTACAGAGGATACTGAAAGCCCATGCCGCTTCTGATCGCGCCGGGACGCGGGTCGAGCCATATCCGGAAGACAACCGACTCCCCGGTGAATTCCCAGTACATGTCCCCAACGTCCAGGGAATCGAACCTCATCGGGGCTCCGGAATACAGATTGGCAAGGCCCGCAAATGGCCAGAAATCCATACCTTCCAGATCCGCTATCGATTGAGGAATCTCGCCGGTAACCCGCTCGTAAGCCTGGAGACACTGCTTCGCCCAGGAAACGTAGAGGCCCGCAAGATAGCGCTCTTCACTCAGGCCCGCAGTATTGCCGGAAAGGTGCTCCATGTCATACGTTGAGACCATCGGCACATCAGCCTTGTAGAAGACAAGCTCAACAGCCGATTGACCGACCGGAAGGATCGCGTAGCCTCCGATTTCGCCGTCCATGGAGTCTTCTGCGATCATCCCGCCGGTATACGGATTGAGCAATCCCCGGGGAACCCAGCCTTCCTCAATGAGCTGGGAAAGAGACGCAGGCAGCGCCCGGTTGAAGGAATAATAGCCGCTGATACCTCTTCCGATCACGTTCATGTTGTACGCGATTCTCACTGATGTCTCATCGTATTCATCAGCCTTGACCGTCTGCCCGAAGCTTATAAATGCCACAAGAGCAAGAAACGCCATCACGGTTCTTTGGGTTTTGTACATGATAATACCTCCTTGTTTGATTAAAGCGGACATATGCATAAAGATATACAGTTGGCAATATGGTATTCGCCAGCAGGCGGGTCGACCGGGCAGCAAAACATGGAATCGTCTTCACACTCATCCATGTTCCTGTCAAGCGAACAGGGCACTAGCACTACGTCCTCGCAAGATGGGGGGCATCCGTAGCATTCGTAGTCGCAGACCTGCTCGAAAGCAGGACACACGACATAGCAGCCGGGTCTATCCGGGCATGGCCAATAGTTGTCGTAGTAATCGCTCTCGCAATCCACTGCTGCACAACACGGCTCCAAGGCGAGAGCTTGATGCTGGACGGCAAAGCCAAAAACAAACGTGCAAGTCACGATGATCGCAATGATCCTGAGAAATGCAGGAAGCATATTGTCCACAAGCGAGGCTCCTTTCCTTAATGTTACATGAGGATTTTACCCCCCCCCGCCAGCCTGTCAATAGGTGCGAGGAAATATATATTACGGAAATGCTGAAATATGATTTGGACGCAGTCTTTCGCAGCGCGTCTTGGCTGTATCGTTACTCCAGGAAATGCACATGCACCTTGTCATCATACTTCCCCGCTTCCTCCTCGAGCGCTTTCTGATGCTCCCGGGGCACATCCCCGCTCATCACCAGCCGAAACCGGTTCAGCCCGATTGAATCCCTGTACGTTACTCCCGAAAGCACCAGTCGCGGCATCTCGTAGTCAAACGGCTGGATCTCCTCGTACTCCGCGAACAGGACCAGCAGGGTCTCCCCCACCACGACGGAAAGATTGGTCCTGCCCGGCGACGCCTCCCCCCTCAGGAACCGCACCTGCTCGAAAACATGGTCCGGGCACTCGCATCCGAGGTCCTCGCGGGCGAATTCCCTGACCTTTTCAAGGAATTCAGTGATTTCATGCCTGAAGTCTTCGAGTTTCACCATCGCGTTAACCCCTATGCGCGGGCGGGAGCTATTTCCGTTTCATCTGCTCGCGATTGATGGAATCGGAGAACAGCTTGAAGGCGAGGCCGACGAGCACGCCGATGAAGATGGACATCGGGATAATTCCCGCGATCTCCTGCAGTATCCAGAAGATGAGCATGGTCGCGGCGAATGTCACCGCCGCGCCGAAAACCGCGTATAGAACGTATGTTCTGAGTCCTGTCTTGCCGGATTTTCTGTTCATTGGTTCCGGTCTATCCCCCGCTGATCATCTCCCAGATTACCGAGCCATGGACCTCGTGGGCGTGCTGGATCGAGTAATCGACCACCCAGTGAAGCCACACCACAGCGCCGTAGATCAGTATGCCGAACAGCGTGAGCAGCCGGCTCAGCCACGGGCGTCTCGGCCTCAAATATATGACGATCAGGGCCGCGATTGTGTTCGCCGCCAGCTTGAGATAGACGAACATCACCTCGTTGCTGTAAAGGAGCGCCGCCAAAAGCGGGTTAAGCTCGCCGGCCTTCTCGTGGTGCATAAGCGTCCACGTGAGGTCGACGATCATCAGGACATACATTACCAGGATGTCCATCGGCTCAATGGAAACGGGCCCGCGATCATTCGTCCGCGGTCGCGCCGAGAGCCTCGAGGTGCTCGAGCGCTTCCATGTGCATCCTCTCGCGCTCGGGAGTGATGAACGTCTCGCCCATGGTCTCCGGCGCAATCTCGTACACGACCTCGAACAGCCTCCAGAATCGCACCGCCCGATCGCTGTCGTCCAGACGCTCGTACGCCAGCGCGAGGAGGTGGTAGCTCTCCAGGTGACTCGAATCGCTCGCTATCGCCCGTTTCAGAAAATTGATCGCGTCCTTGTACTTATCCCTGTCACCGTCTTCTTCCGCTCTCAGGAACTGGAGATGCGCGGTACGATAGTACAGATCCGCGTTATAGGGAATCTGTCCGCAGGCGCTGGAGAGAATCCGGTAACATTCATTATATAGCGCCTCCAGATCCTCCTTCGCCTCCAAATACCGAATGGCCCCCTGCCTCGCACGATCGGACTCGGGCAGGTTGTCAGCGGAGAGCGTGGCAGGATCGATTCCCATGCCCCTCAGCATCTCTTCCAGGTTTGATACATCGTAACGCCCGTCGTTTATCCTGCCTATCAGCTCGTTCAGAAGCTCGTATGTTACCCCGGTATCGCCCGCATACAGCTCGACCGCCGTGGTCAGGGCCCGGATGTATTCCTCCTCCATGCCTTTCGACTTGTAAAGCTGGGCGAGACGGTTCATGGCCCGCATCCGGCTCCTGCTCACCGTGCTGCCATGGCGCTTCTGAAATGGCACGAGCCACGGATTCGGGGAGATATCCGACGATCGGGGGCATCCCAGGACGGTCGGGATGAGAAGAAACAACATCCAGAGAATAGCGATGCGGGCCTGTCTCACGCGATCAGTTTAGCACGCAGAACGCGATAATGGGAACCTGACCGGGCAGGGAGGCAATGCGGGAATCCGCACGATCCAGCGGTTACCATCGGCCCTTCAAAGACATGTAGCTGATTAAAGCAATGCAAAGAAATTTGAGTAAACTGAATCAAACGTAATGAATTCGGGGCATTTTCTGCTATTATTCCCCTATCAAAAGCACCCAGGATTGGAGGAATTCATGACGCGAACACTCTCAATTATGCTCGGGATTCTGGTTCTTCTGACGCTTGCCATAGTACCCGCGCTGGCGCAGGAAGGACCGGACGAGTGGGAATCGAACGATGAGATGGACCTTGCGGACTCGATCGACGGCTTCGTCATCGAGGGTGAGATCGGTCGCCATGGGGATGAAGACGACTGGTTCGTTCTGGAGGGCCAGGAGGGCTATCATCCCCGGATTACTCTCTATTACGATGAAGACCGATGCGATATCGATCTCGAAGTCTACAGCGGCGACGAATATGTCGGGTCCCTAACCTCGACAGACAGCCCCGACTCGGGTGAGTTCGATGTGCCGGACACCTGCTACATTCATGTCTATATCTATGATGGACATGGCGACTACACGATAGAGATCGAGCCCCAGGGGGACAGGGATCGTGACCGCGACCGGGACAGGCGCCCAAGAAGAGATTGTGAAGGCCCGGATGAGATCGAGCCGAACGATACGAGACGTAACGCCGACTACATCGACGATTGGGATATCGAAGGGTATGCCTGCGAGGGCGACGAGGACTGGTATGAGCTTGGCGGCCAGGAGGGTTACTACCCCTACATCGAGATCTGGTACGACAGCGACGTGTGTGATATCGACGTCGAAATCTACAGTGACCACGATCTGGTTGGCAGCCTGTCCGCCGTTGAGGCCCCTGATGGAGACGAATTCGACGTACCGCGCGATTGCTACCTGAGGGTCTTTTCCTTTGACGGCGAGGGCGAGTATTACATTGAGATCGAGCCTGAGAGCGACCAACACGAAGGCGCCGACGACTGCGAAGGCCCCGACGAGTGGGAGCCCAACGACGACTGGGACCTCGCCGACAGGATCGACGGTTACCTTATCGAGGGCTATGCCTGCGAGGGAGACGATGACTGGTTCGTGCTGGACGGGCAGGAAGGGACGCGCCCGACCATCAGCCTTGACTATGATGACCGCGTGTGTGATATCGACCTGGAAGTCTGGTCCGATGATGAGATCGTCGGCACGCTCGAGTCCTCTGATGCTCCCGACTGGGACGATTTCCGCGTCCCCGGTGAGTGCTACATCCACGTCTATTCGTATGATGGCGAGGGCTGGTACGAGATCGAAATCGAGCCCTGACGAGGGTAAATATCACACATGAAATCAACGCCCCGGACCAAAGGTCCGGGGCTTTTTTTGCCGCACCTACGACAAGCGTGACCGGTCCCTTGAGTGCGTTCCCGATGGGTGTACAATGTGGCAATCATGAAGTACCGGCTCTACATAGACGAGGTCGGGAATCCCGGGCCGAAATCATCCGATGACCCCAGGCACCGGTACTTAAGCCTGACCGGCGTGATAATGGACCTAAGCCACGTCCAGGCTTTTGTGTTTCCGACCCTTGAGAGCATCAAGCAGGCTTTTTTCGGATCGCATCCGGACGATCCGCTGATATTGCACCGCAAGGAATTGCTGACAGCCAAGCACCCCTTTCAGAGCCTTCGTGATCCTGAGACCAGAGCTGATTTCGACCGCGAAATACTCGGTCTATTGAACGACGCAGAATATACGGTCATAACGCTCGCAATAGACAAGCTGGAGCACAGGCAGAAATATCGAGTCTGGAAATATGATCCTTATCATTACTGCCTCAGCGTCCTGATGGAGAGGTATCTTAGATGGCTTGAGGGAGTCAAGGCTTTGGGTGATGTGATGGCCGAATCAAGAGGGGGAAGCGAGGATATGCGATTGAAGAAGTCCTTTCGGAGGCTTTGCAGCGAAGGCACCGATTATGTCAGAGCGAACCTGTTCCGACGGCATTTGACAAGCCTCGAACTGAAAGTCAAGCCGAAGAAGAACAACATCGCAGGACTGCAACTCGCGGACCTGGTCGCGCACCCCAGTTTCAAGTCTTGTCTCGCGATCAGGGAAGGCGTGGAAATGAAGGAGAGCTTTGGAAAGCAAATAGTGGAGATTCTCGTTGAGTCCAAGTACTACCGCAGTCCTGCGGGGAAAATCGAAGGCTACGGAAGAAAATGGTTGCCATAGAAAAACGGCCCGACATGGGGCCGCGAAGGCTTTCACCTTCCACCTCCAGTAATCTGGATTACCTATAGTCTATATCTCGCTTCCTAATCTGTCAAGCTCCCGAGCGGTCGCGGATAAACGCCCCAAGTCCTTAATACTGCTCCTCAATCAGCGTATACCACTCGACATAGCCCGCGATCTCGACCATCACCCCCTCGGGCAGGTCAAGCGCGAGATCGCACGCTCCTCGACCCGCCTCCCGAAGGTCCC
>CAYLVL010000081.1:0-9974 GCA_964387135.1 uncultured Planctomycetota bacterium | reverse complement strand
TATTACTGTGTTTGTATTCAAGATCATATCCTGGCTCTTCATGAAGCTCTTCGCACTGGTGAAGGCGCTTCTCTTCATCGTTCTGTTCGTGCTTCTGTGCGTGACCGCGTTCGTGAACGGTTTCCTCTCTGAGGTGGTCCGCGACATGCCGCTCATCGAGAACCTCGCCGTTCCCGATCTGGCGATGACAAGCAAGATTTACGCTGCGGACGGGACGCTCCTGGGCGACGTTTTCGGGGAGGAGAACCGGGTGCTGGTCGGATGGCACCAGATTCCACAGGACCTTCGCGATGCCATCGTGGCGGTGGAGGACCAGGATTTCTATTCGCATCCCGGATTCGACGTGCGGGGTATCGCGCGCGCGGTGTACGCCAACGTGACGACCGGCGATCCGACCGGTCAGGGCGCGAGCACGCTCACGCAGCAGCTTGTCAGGGCGCTCTATCTCACCCCGGAGACGACCTACGAGCGCAAGATCGCGGAGATCATCCTCGCGGTGAAGATAGAGCAGAAATACTCGAAGGACGAAATCCTGACGTTCTACCTGAACCAGGTGTATTTCGGCTCGAACGCGTACGGGGTGGAGGCGGCGGCGCAGACTTATTTCGGACACACCGTGTCGGAATGCAATCTTGCCGAGTGCGCGCTTCTTGCCGGACTACCGCAGGCGCCGAGCAGGTTGTCGCCGTACGTCGACCTCGAGGCGGCAACGGCACGTCGGGAACATGTCCTCAGTCGCATGATGGAGGAAGGTTACATCACTCGCGAGGAGTATGAGGAAGCCAACAATTCCGAGGTGGTTCTCACCGGTCGAAGAGATATCGGTTTTTCGGGCCTGACTCACCCCTACTTCTGCACGTACGTCATCCATGAAGTACAGGAAAAATTCGGGCTGAGACGCCTTTACACCGACGGGCTGAGGATTTACACAACCGTCAATCCGGAATGGCAGACCGAGGCCGAGCGAATTGTCATCGAGAAGGTGGCCGAGTTCGAGGGCGTGAACCTCACCCAGGGCGCACTGGTGACGCTGGAAGCTGACACCGGCGCGATACGCGCGATGGTGGGGGGCGTCGATTTCGATGAGAGCGAGTTCAATCGCGCATGGCAGGCGTACCGTCAGCCGGGATCGAGCTTCAAGCCGTATGTCTACCTGGAGGCGATGCGGCAGGGGTACTCACCCAACAGCCTCGTCCGGGACTCGGCCGTGGAGTTCGTCCTGCCGGGATGGGGTGTATACAGGCCAAAGAACTACGATTACGGCTATCGGGGAGTGATCAGCCTCAGAAGCGCACTCGCGGCGAGCAGGAACATACCCGCTGTGAAGATAGTGGACATCGTAGGCGCGCAGAATGTGGCGGATATCGCGCATGCGTGCGGCATCCAATCGGAAATTCGTCCGGCGCTGTCGATGGGAATCGGCACGAGCGAGGTTACACTGCTCGACCACACGTCGGCCTACGCGACTTTCGCAAACGACGGGATCAGGAACGAGCCCTACGCGATCGAGCGAATCACCGATGCTCGCGGCAATGTGCTTTACCATCACCAGGCTTCGTCCCAGCGGGTGGTCGAGGCTAATCCGGTGCGCCTGCTCGTGAGCATGATGGAGACGGTCGTCGCGGCCGGTACCGGCACACGCGCACGTATCCCGGGACACCATATCGCGGGCAAAACCGGCACAACCGATGACTGGCGCGACGCGTGGTTCATCGGCTTTACCCCGTCGCTCGTCACCGGCGTATGGGTGGGCAACGACGACAACTCGTCCATGCACCGCGTAACCGGCGGTCGATATCCCGCGCTCATATGGCACGACTTCATGGAAATCGCTCTTGCCGATTACGAGGACGAGACGTTCCCCGCTCCCGCCATGCCGAGATATGCGCGCGCGATGGATCCGGAAGACAGCCAGGCCATGCTGGAAAGGGAAATGGAGATACAGCGGCTCGCCGACGAGCTGGGGGTGGACCCGGACGATTACAGCCTTGAGCAGTTGAGGGCGGTCGCGGCGCGGGAGGGCGACGTGTTCGGCAACCTCAGGGACAAGGACGATGAGAATACGGACGAGACAGAGGCCGAGCTTCCTCCCGAGGATGGCGAAGAGAGCGACGAGTCTGAATCAGAAGAAGAGGAAGAAAAAGAGGAAGAGGAAGAGGAAGAGGAGCGGGACGAGCACCACGTGTGGTTTTAACGGCAACAATTGCGCTGCACAGGAACCCAAGCATAAGAACTGAGCGGTACATGGTTCCCGGGTGTTGAAGTCTTGAGCTCTTGACAGACTGGAGTTATTTGACTATATTGCCAAACAGGCAGTTAGTTTAGGTTAACTTGAGTTAAATAAAATGGATGCCAAGGCACACGCTCTTTTCCACGCCAGGGCGAGGATCATCAAGGCCCTCGCTCACCCTACCCGCCTGTTCATAGTCGACGAGCTTTCCCGGGGCGAGCGATGCGTCTGCGAGCTTACCGACATGATCGGCGCCGACATATCGACCGTCTCGAAGCATCTCTCGATTCTCAGGGACGCGGGCATAGTGGAAAACGACAAACGGGGCCTGAAGGTTTTTCACAGGCTCAAGGCACCGTGCGTGCTCAACTTCATGAGCTGCATCGAGGCTGTCATGAGGGTCGACCTTGAGGAGAAGGTCGAGATCGCCGGGTGCTCGCTGATTGAAGGCGGTAAGGACTCGCAATGAACTGGAAACAGGAATGGAAGCCGCTCGCGTTGTTCACGGCGGTCTTTCTGGTTTTCTTCTTTGTGCCGTTCGAGGCGCTACCCTCGGATAATCCGATCGTGGAAGCGCTCGCGCTGGCGAAGGACTACGCGCGTCAGCACGTGATCCTGTGCCTTATCCCGGCGTTTTTCATCGCGGGGGCGATCTCGGTTTTCATCAGCAGGGAATCGGTGATCAAGCACCTTGGTCCAAAAGCGAACAAGGCGCTCGCGTACGGTGTCGCGTCGGTCTCCGGGACCATCCTCGCGGTCTGCTCGTGCACGATCCTGCCCCTGTTCGCGGGGATACATCGTATGGGAGCGGGGATCGGTCCCGCCACGGCTTTTCTGTACTCCGGACCGGCGATAAACGTGCTCGCGATCATCCTCACCGCGCGAGTGCTCGGCATGGAGATAGGGGTCGCGCGAGCGGTCGGTGCGATCGTGTTCGGGATCGTTATCGGCCTGCTCATGCATCTCTTTTTCCGGAAAGAGGAGCACGAGAAGGTCGCTGCGATGCAATTGACCAGCGAAGAGCCAACCCGTCCGCTATGGCAGAACGCGGCCTATTTCGCGGTCATGGTGGCGATCCTGGTTTTCGCCAACTGGGCTCGTCCGGAAGGTGAAGCGGGAATCTGGCAGGCGATCTTCCAGGCGAAATGGATCCTTACATCGGCTTTCGCGATCGCGCTCGGGATGATGCTGATCTTCTGGTTATCGCTCGACTGGTGGAAGCTTGCCGTTGTCGCGGTCCCAACGATCGTTCTCGCTCTTCTGTTTCCCGGCTTGCCGCTCATTGCTTTCTCAGCGGCGGTTGTCGGGCTGTCGGCCTTCATCAGCACCGACAAGAGCGAGAGCGGCGAATGGTTCGTCGCGACATGGGATTTCGTGAAGCAGATTCTGCCGCTTCTCTTTTACGGGGTGCTGATCGCGGGCGCGCTTCTCGGACGTCCCGGGCACGAGGGTCTGATCCCGTCGGAGTGGATATCGACCCTTGTCGGGGGCAACTCCGTTTTCGCGAACCTGTTCGCGTCGATCGTGGGGGCGTTCATGTACTTCGCGACGCTGACTGAGGTCCCGATTCTCCAGGGACTGATCGGAAACGGAATGGGCAAGGGTCCCGCGCTCGCGCTGCTTCTCGCCGGACCCGCGCTTTCGCTTCCGAACATGCTCGTGATAAGAAGCGTGATCGGGACAAGAAAGACTGTTGTCTACGTGGCCCTGGTCGTTGTCATGGCCACGATATCAGGCGTGATTTTCGGAACTTTGTATGACTAAGAGGCGCAAGATGAAGATCCAGATACTTGGCACCGGCTGTCCGAAATGCGTCAAGCTGGCAGAAAACACCCAGGCCGCCATTGATGAACTCGGACTGGACGCAGAGATCGAGAAGATTGAGAACATCGACGAGATTTTGTCCTTCGGAATCCTGATGACTCCCGGACTTGCAGTCGACGGCAAGGTGAAATCGTCGGGTAAGCTGCTGTCGGTAGAGCGGATCAGGGCGATCCTTGAAAATGAATAGCAGCCCGCAAAGAGAAGGCTTAAAGCCGGCGAAGAAGAAAATCTACACGCTTCTGCTTGTGCTGAGCGTATTGCTTCTGATTACGTCGGTGGCGTACGCGCAGGACGGCGAGGGACACAGAGGCGAGGGGCGAGGTCAGGGACGTCGCGCGGAGACGATGGAGTCGACCGATGTAGACACGTCGATGACCATCCACGAGATCGCGGAGGCGACCGGAATCAGGGGGAGCACGCTTGCGCACGAGCTCGGCCTCCCGATCGACATTGACGCGGACACGCCTCTTTCGGACTTGGGAATACCACAAAACGAGCTTGAGCGCGCGGTTCATCATGAGCTCGGCCATCATCACTCTGATCTATCGGGGTGGAAATACGCCATCCACCTGCTGATCGTGCTGTTCGCGGCGCTCTTTCTTCTGAAGCTTGGCATACCGCGAGGAGCCGACCCCAAGAAGCCGCAGAAACGGTACCCGCAGTGGGTGTATGCGGTCGTGCTTGCAGTCAGCGTAATCGTCCTCGCATTCCGGCTGGGCAAGTCACCGAACCCGATGGAGGCGGTTTTCAAGGTTACGAAAGCGATGGTTGGGATTTATGATAGGGGGGCCGTATGTCTGGGCGCTGCTGCTTTTTCTCGCGCTGGCTGTGATCGCCAACAAGGTGATCTGCGGATGGGCGTGTCCGTTCGGACTGCTGTCGTGGCTGATCGAGCGAGTGAGCTTGTCGAGTTTCTATGGGATTTTCGACAGACGCAGGAACATGACCTGTCGGCCGCAGCTCACGGAGATTCGCTGTCAGGAGGAGTAATAAGGCCGCCTTCGCTAAAGGCTTCAAATGGTGGAGGCGGCGGGAGTTGAACCCGCGTCCGATACCGCCCCAGGGTCGCTATCTACGCGTGTAGTCTCCGATTTGGGTCTCGATCGATGCACTCCCGGAGACGGGATTACATCGATCCAGCCCGCATCGGTCTTTCATCCTGCCCAGCGGGCACGAACAGGACGGCAGCCATCAGAAGGTGATGCCCCCTTCGGGGCCGATGGCGAGCCCCTCGGAGACAGCCGCCCTCAATCAGGCGGCAACAGCGTAGTTGGTGCCAATTGTTTGGCGTTCCACCGTTTAACGGGATTGGTGGGATCCCGACGCGCAAGCGGCCCATCAAGCGGCACCGTCGAATCCCGGTACGCCCCCACATTGTCAATGTGCCACAAACTACCGCATAAAAATACCACATTTCATGCATGTCCGGTAGGCATCAGGGACCTCCCGGCACTGATGAATACGCTGCTTTTTCAGTCGAAGCTTGAGCAATGCTACACTTGAGAAGTACGGTCGCAAGAAGATCAGATGGACTTCACACCTGTTGTATACGAGCACGCGGCGGCGCTGATAGAGTGCAGCCCGTGGGATGTCTCGCGCGATACCGAGCTCCTGTGCAGCGCGCACCTGGAAGCCTACAGGCAGTATCATCACACGCCGGTTGTCGTCGGTATCGACATCTACAACCTCGAGCCCGAGGCTTACGGCGCTGAGATCGGCAAACCCGAAGGGCACGGAATACCTGCCGTCGTCAAGCCGATCTGCCCGTCGGTCCACGATCTTGCACAAATCCCCCTGTTTGATCCGTCGACAGGCGGTCGCATACCGCTGGTGATCCAGGCGGCAAAGCGTTTGGCAACCGAGCTGCCTGAAGCGGATGTCAGGGTGCCGGTCAGCGGACCGATCTCGATCGCTGGCAACCTTATGGGGTTTGAAACACTTCTATGCGATGCGCTTGCCGATTCCGAGGCAACAATTGGAGCCCTCATGCACCTCGTTGAGGGCCAGCTTCGATTCTGCAAGAAGGTAAGAGCGCATGGGCTTGGAGTGTCCCTGTTCGAGTCGGGAGCCTCGCCGCCACTCATATCACCCAGGCTTTTCCGAGACTTGGTGCTCCCGGCTCTGAAGAGGCTGGTAGACGGTGCCGCCGATATCTTCGGGAAACCGATCCCGGTGATAATGGGCGGAGATACGCTGCCAATCCTGGATTACATCCTCGAAACGGGCACGGACTACGTGATCTGTCCTGTCGAGACCGACCAGCCTGCATTCATGGCAAAGATCAAGGATCGGACCGAGACGGGAGTAAGGGTGAACATGTCGCCGAGGATTGTGGCGAACGGCTCGCGGGACGAAACAACCGCGGAGGTGAAGCGGGTTCTTGAGATCGCACAAATCAGAGAGAACACGTGCATCGGGACGGGTCCGCTTCCATACGAAACCCCGCCCGCCAACGTTGAATTCATAGCGGGGATTATTGGGTCCTTGTAGGCAATACCCGCTATAAACAGATGATAATATTACAAGAAAAAAGGGAGGGGGCACGGCTGGGGGGTGTGCTCGGTCGGCCTGTGTTTTGTTGCACATTGAGAGGAGTGCAAGGCGAAACGCAGGCGATAGGTGGTAGATATGCCAAAGAAGCACCTGGGACTCCTTCTGACAGGACTGGCCGCCGGCGACTCTCTCGGCAGCACTTCCGCTTATCATTCCCGCGAGGAGGTACTGGCTCTCTACGAGGAACACAAGGACGAGGGGTGGCCGTTCTGCCAGGTTGGGAAGGGACGCTTCAGATGCAGTCCCGGACAGCCCACCGACTGTACTGAAATGGCATCCTGCATGGTGCGCTCGTACCTGGACAACGGCGGCTTCGATCCGGAGGAGCTGGCAAAGAGCTTTGTGCTGTGGGCGAAGACCGGACCGAGGGATATCGGCGCGACGACGGTGAGGGGTATCGGGAGCCTCGCGCTGGGCAGGCCATGGTTCGAAAGCGGTCTTGAAGAATTCACCACGAGACCCGCGAGCGCAACCAACGGCTCCCTGATGCGCAACGGAGTGGTGCCCGGGATGACCGACGATCTTGGCGAGGCGTTCCGCATCAGCCTGTACCAGGGGATCATGACTCATTACGGTCCCCTGCCCGTGCTCTGCTGCGCGATGCAGACCTACCTGATATGGAAGCTGCTGGGAGGCTCGAACGTGCTTGAGGAAAGCTGGGCGATGGATTTCTGGACATCGTGGCTGGAATGGTACGAGAACATGAAGGACGATGAGATCGTCGATTCATGGAGCACATTCGTGACCGAGCTGTATCCGCAGGCCTATAAGGCGCTTTCGGAAGTCGAGTTCGATCCCGACAGGTACAATCCGCTGGTCTATTCACCCACCAACGGGGCGGGGAATGTGCTCACTACGTTGAAGACTGCCATCTGGGGCCTTTACTGGAGCATGACCGACAGGAAATTCCAGGCGCCTGTGGGCTGGCCTGAGGAAGTATTCGAGAAGCGGGGACCATGGGTGCTCGGATGGGTGGCGCTGGCGGGAGGCGATACGAGCGCCTACTGCGCGACCGCAGGACCGATGATCGCCGCGGCTCACGGATCGCTGCCGGATGAGATGATCGAGCATCTTGAGGTTTTCGATGAGTTCAGCGACCTTTGGCCGCAGCCGGCGAGTAAGAGCAAAAAGAAAAACTCATCCTGAATCGCAGGAAATTCTCCTTCCGATTCCCCAAAGGAAATCGCGAGCGTGAACTAGCGTGAGTAGGTTCCGAAAGTCTCGGCTTCGTCGATGATTTTGTCCTCTATGACCTGCCGAAGCTGAGCCGCAGACAATCCCGCGCCGGCTGTCAGGTAGTCATTCAAGGCGTAGACCCTGAAGAAATACCTGTGAGGCGCTCCGGGAGGGGGATGCGGACCGTCGAAGCCGAACTTCTTGAAATCGTTCTTGCCCTGCTTGGCGTTGCCGAGATCGTGAAGCACCTGCCATTTGGGAACGCCCGGCTCCAGACCGCCCGTGTCGGCGGCAAGACCGTAAAGCACCCAATGGACCCATGTGCCTCCCGGCGCATCCGGATCCTCACAGATAATCGCGACTTCCTTGGTGCCCTCCGGAAGATCGCTCCACCTAAGAGAAGGGCTTTCGTTTTCCCGGGCGTACGCGTGCCGATCGGGCATGCGCCCGCCGTCCTTGAAATCATCGCTGTAGACTTTCATCTCTCTCCTCCGGGTCGATGTTCAGGGGAGTATTATAGGGGAAAACAGGGGGAGTATGTAAGGAGAATCTTAGCCAGGACCGCTGCTATCTCATCCCGAGACGATTTCTTGAATTGCACCATGATCGGCAAGTGTGATCTCTTCCAGCTTTCCTGCATCTCCCACCATGAAAACCTTCGGAGATTCCATGAGAGACGCAACGAAGTGACTCCGCTTCTTGAAAGCCTCCGCCCAGTATTCCGGCGAGTATGTGACCACGTTGATTTCCCGCCGCAGCCTTTCTTCAAGTTCGGATATCAGCCCGGAAATGGTCTTTAATGTGTGCCGACCAATAATCATCAAATCGATATCGCTCTCCGGCTTCTGCTCGGAAGTCGCGTATGATCCGAAAACGAAGGCAACATCGATGCCCTCGACCTTCTGCAACTCGCTGCGAATAACGTGCAGGCTTCCGATCGAATTCTCCAGAAGCATTCGCAGAGCAGGGAGCCAGGGGTGATCGGGATTCAAGCGATAGCTTCTGTACTTGCCCCACTTCTCTTCTGTTTCCGGGCCACGTTCTTCAAAACCGAAGTCAACTTCGACAAGACCCAACCTGCGAAGTAGACTGAGATTCCTCTGCACCTCACTTAGGCTGCTTTTAATCAGCCTCGCGAGCATTCGCTGCCCGTAGTACTCAGGCCGCGGGTTTCTCATCAAGAACCACAGCAAGTCAACCCTGACTGATGAACCGAACAGCCCGTCTATTGGCCTCTTGGCCTTGGTTGAATGAGGATCCATAGATTCGGGAAATGACCGGTTTTTACTGTCAATTGACCGGATAATACGGTCAATTTACCGTATTTTACGGTCGATGTCAATCCCCTCACTACTCCCGCTCTCTCAGTGCTCTTTGCTTCTCCCTCTCTGAATCCCGCTCAGCTATCGCCTCCCGCTTTTCGTACTGACGCTTCCCCTTGCAAAGCCCCAACTCCACCTTCACCAAGTGCTTTTTGAAGTAGATTCTCAAGGGAATGAGCGTCATGCCCTTCTCCTCGACCGCTCCTTTCAGCTTGCGGATCTCCCTTTTGTTCAGGAGCAACCGTCGCGGACGTCGCGGCGGCAACTGATCGATCGTGGCGAACTTGTAGGGGGCGATGTGCAGATCGAACAGGATGACATTGCCGTCCTTGATGCGCGCGTACGCGTCGCGAAGATTCAAACCGCCTGCGCGGATGCTCTTGACCTCCTGACCGGCAAGCGAGATGCCCGCCTCGACGCGGTCGAGGACGCTGTAGTTGCGAAGGGCTTTCCGGTTGACGAAAGTCGGAAGCCCCGCTCTGCCACTGGAGTCCTTTTTCTTGCCTTTTTTCGCCACGCTGCATCGACCTTTATTACAGCGATCAGTTGCGGTGACCGCTGTCAGCAGTATAGCAACGAAACCAGACAAGCGCACCGGCGGGTATTCTTCTCTGCTATACTTCCCATTCGACCCATGTTCAAGACCCTTGGCGAATACCACCTCAACAAGCTTCGCGCGATCGTCGGCGAGGAATACGTGCTCACCGATCCGGAATTCTTGAAGCTGGCATCATGCGATGAAACCGAGGATCTCTGCTTCACGCCCGAGGCTGTGGTGCGACCCAGGACATCAATGGAGGTCAGCAGAATCCTGAGTTTCGCGACGATGGAGAGGATACCGGTGACTCCCCGGGGCGGCGGCACGGGTC
>CAYLVL010000080.1:7104-10075 GCA_964387135.1 uncultured Planctomycetota bacterium | reverse complement strand
CACGAGCGTCACTGAACCTATCCCCGCCTCCTGTACTCCATAACTACGACAGCTCTTCAGCCGCGCTTTTCAGGAGGCTTACCATGCTGCTCAAGCGTCTTATTCTCATTGCAGGACTACTGGCACTCGTCTATGCCGGAGTTCTTATCAACGGCGCGATCACCAACGCCCGGTACGCCAAAGAGAAAGCGCTCGCCCGCACCGCCTATGACGAGATGATGAACCACTATAGCGACGAGTTCGCCGCGAATCTCCTAAGCTTCAAGTTCGTCCAGCCGCGAGTCTATCGGATCGAGACCACCGGTCTTGCCGACAGCCATGCCGCCGGAAAATTCGGCTTCAACGCGATGGCGGTCCTTGCCATGACTGAATGGAACATCAAGACCGGTCAGGGCTCGTTCACAATCTACGGCTATCAGGACGGGGAGCTGATCTTCGAGGTGTACTACACCCCCGGCATCCAGCCAACAGTCACCCTTCACGGTCCATGGGAGGGAATCGAGTACATCCCGTCATTCAGGCAGCGCACCGAGCTACCGGGAGACTACATAGGCGCGAGGAAAAACGCGCACGCGTAGTACAGGCAAAGCCTGGGTAATGCATTCCGGCCTAGTTTTTCACCTCCCGCAGATCGGGCATGGCGTTCGGCCGTGGGATTTTCGCAGGTCGTCAAGAGGGATTCGCGAGATTGTCCCCTGCCACACATCCCAGGTCTCCCATACCGAATCAGGCAAGTCTCCAAGCAGGATGCGGATCACCAGCGTCGACGCTCGCGAGCCTGCTATCGAAGTCGCCGCGCCCAGAACACCCGCATCCGCCGCTTTTGGAAGCGATTCTCTATCGGGCGGATAGGGAAACGCGCATCGCAGGCATCGACCCTTTCCAAGAATCGGAAACACCGATGCCTTCACTCCGACCGCTCCCGCGTATACCCATGGAATGCCGTTTGCTAGGCACCAGTCGTTGACGAGGTAACGCGTATCGATGTCGTCAGTCCCGTCCGCGACTATTTCCGCTCCCCCAAGGTACGAATCGGCATTGCCATCGTCCAGTCGCACAACATGCGGAAACACCTGGCATGTCGGCATGATGCAATTGAGCGCACGCCTTGCTGCCTCGACTTTTGGCATGGAATTTTCAGCATCGGCCCATGTGTAGAGCGTCTGCCGCGTCAGGTTAGTAAAATCGACCGAATCATCGTCGATCAACGTCAGACGTCCCATCCCGACCCGGCATAGAAGTTCGGCTATGCGCGATCCGACCGCACCAAGCCCGACCACGACCACATGCGACCGCAACAGCACAGCCTGGCCGTCGCGGCCGATTTCGGGCAGGAGATGGTGTCGGGAGAAGATATCGGCGGGCGTGGAATCGCTCATTGTACTTGACTCCGGGTGCATCACTGGGTGCTTCATGTGCGCACTCGCTAACGCTCGTGCCTCTGCATGCGCACTCCCTTACGGTCGTGCCTCTGCATGCGCACTCCCTTACGGTCGTGCCTCTGCATGCGCACTCCCTTACGGTCGTGCCTCTGCCTAAGTCTTCGACACCTGCTTTGAAATTCGCATTGCGCAGAACTCCTCCCCGCACATTGAGCAATATTCCGCGGTCTTGTAAGCGACATCGGGAAGTGTCTCGTCATGCATCTCGCGTGCCCGATTTCCATCCAGGGCGAGTTTGAACTGCATCTCCCAGTCGAATGCGAACCTTGCGCGCGCCATGGCGTCGTCGCGATCTCTCGCTCCCGGCTTGCCTAGCGCCACATCCGCCGCGTGAGCTGCGATCCTCGCCGCTATCACTCCAGCGCGCACATCATCCTCATCCGGCAAACCAAGATGCTCCTTCGGCGTGACATAACACAGCATCGCCGCGCCATAAAACGCCGCCATCGCGCCGCCTATCGCCGACGTGATGTGATCGTACCCCGGCGCGATGTCCGTCACCACCGGTCCGAGCACATAGAACGGAGCATCATCGCAAACCTCCTGCTCCTTCTTCATGTTCATCTCGATCTCGTGAATCGGGATGTGCCCGGGACCCTCGATCATCACCTGCACATCCTTCTCCCTGGCGCGCCTTCCGAGCTCGCCGTGGACCTCCAGCTCCGCGAACTGCGCCTCATCCGACGCGTCATGCAGACATCCCGGCCTGAGCGCGTCTCCAAGCGACAGCGAGACATCATGCTTGCGGCAGATTTCGAGAAGCTCATCGTAGTGGGTGTAGAGCGGATTCTCCTGATCGTGCTCCTCCATCCATCTCGCTATCAGGCTGCCGCCGCGACTCACGATCCCGGTAAGGCGTTTCTCCACCAGCGGAATCATATGCCTCAGAATGCTCGCGTGAACGGTCATGTAGTCCACTCCCTGCTCGGCCTGCTCCTCGATCACCTCCAGCAGCAGCCCGGGCGACAGGTCGGACGTCTTTTCCACTCGGGTGATCGCCTCGTACACCGGGACAGTCCCGATCGGCACTCTCGACGCGCGCAGGATCGCGTTCCGGATGCCCGGGATATCGCCGCCGGTCGACAGGTCCATCGCGGTGTCGGCGCCGTAGCGTATCGCCATCTCAAGCTTCGCGAGCTCGTAATCGCTCTCGGCGACAATCGCGGACGAGCCGATGTTCGCGTTCACCTTGCACGTAGCCTTCCTGCCGATCAGGAAGGGAAGCGCCTCCGGATGCTTCAGGTTCACCGGGATAATCATCCGACCCTCGGCGATCTCCTTGCGCGCAAATTCCGGATCGAGACCTTCTTTCTTGGCAGCATACTCGATCTCCGGCGTGATGATGCCGTCTTTCGCGAAGCGTAGCTGCGTCGGAGGACGGTCGCCCGCGTTTTGGTAGTGTTGTTTTATGGATTCAAGTCGGTTCATTGTTGTCGATCTTTTTTGCGCACTCCCTTACGGTCGTGCCTCTGGATGCGCACTCCCTTACGGTCGTGCCTCTGGATGCGCACTCCCTTACGGTCGTGCCT
>CAYLVL010000080.1:0-7004 GCA_964387135.1 uncultured Planctomycetota bacterium | reverse complement strand
TGCGCACTCCCTTACGGTCGTGCCTCTGGATGCGCACTCCCTTACGGTCGTGCCTCTGAATGTGCACTCCCTTACGGTCGTGCCTCTGGATGCGCACTCGCTTACGCTCGTGCCTCTGAATCTGCGATCAACCTGTCCGATTTTGGGTCTGTCATGCGTTCTATAAACAGGTGATCGCCGATGTCTTTAACTGTTGCCAATCTCATGCAGAATCTCGAAACATTCCATGGTCGCAACTTCGAGACCGTCTTCCAGAAGCGGCCGTTCACGCTTCTATTCCATGACACGACGAAGCTCAGAATCCGCCTCGAAACTCGCGACATCAGCGTCCCTCTGTCCATCCTGCTCTTCAGCATCCTCCAACTCCTTACGAAGAAAGAGCTGACAAGCAAGATGTGCCGCGAAATCCTCGGCAAGGATTGGGGCTTCGGCTACATCGCCAAGATACTCCTCGAATGCGATGATGTCTGCCTGAAGCCGGACGCGGGTTTCCTGTATCTCATCCGCGTACGTCCGATCAGCGGCAAGCGCGCTCCGGTCAAGCCCCCGCCGAACGGCAACCACGCGAGTCGGTCTTCCGGCAACGGCTCAATGTCACAAACAAGCTAGCAACGCCATCCACTCGTAAAGGCGACCCTTGGGTCGCCCTTGTGCGAGGCAAGCGGCGCCCCTGCGGGATTTGTCATGCCATCCGCGCACTCCCTTACGGTCGTGCCTCGGGATGCGCACTCGCTTACGCTCGTGCCTCTGGATGCGCACTCCCTTACGGTCGTGCCTCTGCGGGCATATGTCCCCACAAACTCGGTGCGAGGCGTATCACTCACCCACGCCCTTCGAGTTTGGGGGGTTCCTCACATCATCTCTCATCTCAATCCTGCGCCGACGCTCGACGCCGAGCCGTACACCTTTTTCTCCATCCGACCCGCGAGATATCCCAGCCGTCCGGCCTGAACGCCAAGCTTGAAGCCCTCGGCCATCTTCACCGGATCCTTGGCTTCCGCGATCGCCGTGTTGACCAGCACCGCATCAGCGCCAATCTCCATCGCCTGCGACGCGTCGCTCGGTACCCCCAGACCCGCATCGACGACCACAGGCACCCTGCAGCGATCGATGATCAGCTTGATCCCGGTGAAGTCGAGAAAGCCGTGACCCGAGCCGATATAGCTCGCGAGCGGCATGACGGTAGCGCAGCCGAGCTCCTCAAGCTTCATAGCGACAATCGGATCGTCGTTCGTGTACGGCAGGACGACGAAACCCTCATCGATGAGAATTTTCGCGGCCTCGATCGTGCCGGTCGTGTCCGGAAGAAGCGTCTCCTGGTCGCCGAGCACCTCGAGCTTGATCCAATTCGTGCCGGTGGCTTCCCTGGCCAGTCTCGCGATCCTGAGCGCGTCCTCGACCGAATACGCGCCCGCGGTGTTCGGCAGAAGCGTGTAGCGGTCGAAATCGATGTGCTTGAACAGGTCGTTCGGATCGTCGAAGTCGACCCGTCCCAGCGCGACCGTCACAATCTCCGCGCCCGACGCATCATGCGCTTCCTGCATGATCGCGTTGTCGGAATACTTGCCCGTCCCGATTATCAGGCGTGACGAGAACTCCCTGCCTGCAATGACAAGTGGATCTTCAGTCATTCTTTTTTTCCTCCGGCCCCGGAAGTCGGGGACTTGCTTTTTAGTCTGTTTAATCTGACATGCGCCAGCGTTGTTGTCAGCGTGATTATGTAATCGAGCATATAAAGGACCACTCCAGATACCAGGAACCATACCGCTCCGGCCCAGATCAGCGCGCTCAACATGACGAGATGATCGAAAATCGCGCGAGGGATGAAGATACTCGACCAGAAATATCCGAGCGAGCCTTTGGGGCAGATGACCAGGCCCATTCTCGATCGCGCGGCGAAGTAGCTGATAACGTAGATGTGGAACAGGAACGAGTAGATCGCCGCCCCGATCCCGTACGCGAACACCATCCCCCATCCGAGCGGTCGACCGACAATCGCGCCGATCACGAAGTAGGCCACCGGGATGCCGCCCAGGCGCTGCACGAACGGGTAGAAGCGCCCGAAATGTGTCCTCAGCACCGCCCTGTCGGCGGCAAGCTTGGTGCTTCTGGCCCCAAGATGTCCATGCGGTCGATCTCCGGCCATCTCAGCCGCCACCTATGATCTGCACGATTTCGAGCATGTCACCGTCGTTCAGCGTGATCCCGTCGTATTGGCCCTTCGGCAGAACCGACTTGTTGTACTCCACGACAATCGCCTTTACAGGAACCTTCTTCGTTTCGAGGAAGCCGAGAAGGGTCGTGCCATGGGGAAGGATTTCATCCTTCCCGTTGATGCGACAGGTGATTGTGTCGTTGTTTGCCATATCGGTTCCCAAAAAACAAAACCTCCCCAAAAAAGGGAGGGGGGATTGGTCGATGGCATCGCTTGTCACCGAGTCCCTACGCCGGTATTCTCCGGATCAGGTTCCCAGGGTTGGCGCTTTGGCCTCTCAGCCCCCTCTCATGGGGGACACCCCTCCGGTGTGATATGTGACTCGCGGCCTGAGTCTATCACCAGCTCTAATCACTGTCAACAGACGCCCCCTTTTCAGCAGGCATCCCCTCCAGCCTGTTCCATTCCTGCACGAGGCCCTTCGCGGCTTCTATCGGATCGTCCGAGCCCTGGATCGCTCCGATCATCGCGGCCATGCTCGCGCCCGCCTCGTATACATGCTTCAGGTTGTACCTGTTGATCCCCCCGATCGCGCATACCGGCACATTGTCCCGCCGTCCCCATCCCTTTCGCTTCGGCGCCTCGAGATCGAGATGCTCCACGATTTCCCTCAGGCCTTCCGTACCGATTATCGGCGCGTCCGATTTCGTCGGCGATTTGAAAACACTGCCCGCCGCGACATAGGTAGCCCCCTGCCCCGCTCCCATCAGACCCTCCGCGTGATTCCTGACTGTCGCGCCCACTATCGCTTTCGGTCCCAGCATCGCCCTTGCCTCGAACACCGGGAAATCGTCCAGACCCAGATGCACGCCATCCGCTCCGGTTATCCCGACAAGCTCGACATAATCATTCAGGATAACTGTCAGTCCCGCGCCCTTCAGATGGCTTGTCAATTCATCCAGCACGCCCGGCACGGCTTCGTCTTTGTAGTGCTTTGCCCGTACCTGCACAATCTTCACGCCAACCTCCGGCAGCTTCACCGCCCAGTCAAGAAGGGCGTTGATATCCGTCTTCGGCTCGACGTTCAGGACCGGATAGACGCCCCTCATGATCTCGCGGATTTCCGGGTCCTCGTGTACACGATCTATGTTCATCTTGCAGTTAAGAATAACATGAAACGCCCCCGACAGTCGCCCACAACCCTTGGTGTTGATGTATACTCTGAACTCCGAGGATGGCCATTTACCTTCTTCATGGGGACTCTAAATCGACCGATCCGAACCAGGTTCGCTCGCGTCTTGAGCAACTTCTCAAGGACGTCGACCGTCAGGGCAACCTCAATTTCGCCGAATTCGACCTGGCTTCGAGCGGCACGAAGTTCGAGGATGTTGTAGAGAGCGCGATGACGGTCCCGTTCCTAGGCGGTCAGAGGGCAGTCGTGGCGAAAGGCATGAAATCGGTCGAGAGGTTTTTCAAGAAGCCGGAGAAGGATGAGGAAGAGGAATCCGATGAAGACCTGAGCGGATCGGCGGAGTCGATCCTGAGAGCCGTCGAGCAGCTGAAAGAGCTTCCGGAGGACGCGCTTCTCATTTTCGTGGAGGAGAACCATCATCTGGACGGTCGCACGTCGTTCTACAAGGCGCTGAAGCGCGTGGGATGCCACTTCGAGACGTTCAAGGCGATGTGGTTCGATCCGGCATCCGGCGATGTCCGCACGGTAGTTCAGTACATCCAGACCGAGGCGAGTCGGCACAAGATCAGGATGGATGCCAAGGCCGCGGAGCGGTTCGCTTACCTTGTCGGGTGGGAAACCGGGAACATAGGTCGTGAGCTCGAAAAGCTGGCGCTTTATGCGGGTCCGGGCGCGAGCCCGACGGTTGAGGATGTCGAGAATGTGGTCACTAAGGCGTACGAGGCGATCATCTGGCATCTCGTCGACCTGATCGGCCTGGGGAATGTCGGGCAGGCGCTTGATGTGCTCGGCGACCTTCTCGACCACGGCGCGGCGCCACCCTACATCCTCGCCATGATCGCCAGACAGCTCAGGCTGATCGCGATGACTCGCGAAGCCCTTGACGAGGGAGTGCCCCCAAGACAGGACGATATCGCAAAGGAATTGAGCATTTCGCCGTTCCAGGCAAGGAAATTCCTCCGGCAGGCGCGATCCTTCAGGCCTTTCAGCTACCCGGAGGTCCTTGAGTGGCTCATGGAGACCGATATGCATCTGAAAACCGGCACGATGAACGAAAAGCTGGCGCTGGAGACTCTAATCATGCGGCTCGGGTACCGCGAGCCGGGACCTGTCAGCCCGTTTGAACCGTCGGTGCGTACCCGATATCATCGGAGAGGGAGACAGGCTTGAAGGTCATACGCAACATCCTGATCGCCATTATCCTGATCGCCATTATCATCTGGGCTGCCTTCGGACCCGGTCTGAGGATCTACCTGAGCAGGAACGGCTCGAGCATCACGGCCGAGATCGAGCGACGGTCCGGCGATCACATCCGAATCGGCTCACTGGCAGGCGATCTATGGTCCGGAATCACGGCTGAGAGGGTCGTGATCTACGCAGACAAGGATCCCGCACACCTTCCCCTTCTCTCCGCAGACAGGATCATCTGTCATCTTGCCCTTTTAAGTCTGCTCAGAAAGGACCTGACTCCCGCGAGCGTGCATGTGGACGGTTTCAATGCAGTGCTTCATGTGGCGGCGGACGGCGAGATCGCCCTCCCGGAATGGCAGATCCAGACCGCCGGGGGCACCTCCGATATCCTGCACGCCGGGTTTTCCATAGCGGGAGGCGTCAGGAAAGCCATCGCGATCACCTGCGAGAACGGCGTGCTCGAAATCCACAAGCAGTTCCCGATGCTGACCGAATCGGTCGATGTCGAATTCACGCAACTCGAGGGCGGCGGCGAATTCGTGGTCGATGAGGGACTTCGGATCGACGAGATCAAAGGCAAGTACCTTGTCACTGATGTGACTCTTCATGGATATGTCCCGGTCGACGAAGACGAGCCTGTAGACATCCGGGCTTCGATCGGCGATGTGAAAATGACATCGCTGTTCAGGGACATCGATCCGCTTTTCCGCGGCAACGCGTATCTCCCCACCGGAACCGCATCGGGGAACATGACAATCGGCGGCTCACGCGAACACCTTGAAATCGGCGGCGACCTGAGGCTGAGCGAAGCGACTGTTGCAAAAGTGCAGGTTGATATCGCAACCGCTCATGCAGCGTATTCCGCGGGCGTGGTCGATCTCACGCAGGTCTCGCTGGAGGCGTACGGCGGCACCGCAGCCGCGACCGGTCGCATCAACCTGCTGACCGACGATCCACTGTGGTCAATTGTAGGCACGTTCAATGAAATGGACCTTCCCTCGTACCTCAACTCCAATGGATACTACTCCTACGAGGTCAGCGGGGGCTTTTCGGGGACCATCGAGGCGCGAGGCGATTTCAGCAACGCGGACAATCTCGCGTGTGAAATCTCAATCGAGTGTCCCGAAGGCACATTCCTGACGCCGTTCTCGGACAGATTCATATCGAGAACCCAGCGAATAACCGATGTCGTCCCGATTACCGACGATGATCTCGGCGTTTTCGACGAGCTCGCAGTCGATGCGAGGATCAGGCATTCATCCATAATCGTGGAGCGTTTCCACTTCGTTTCCAACGATCTACAAGTCGAGGCCGCAGGCCAGATCGGTTTCGACAAATCGATATCAGCCCGCGGCGGACTGTCGGTCCCGCTCGACAAGGCCCGACAGCACCCGCGTTTCGGCTCGTTCGCGGGATTTCTCCCCGACTCCATGAATCGAGTCTCTCTGGAATTCTCGCTCTCGGGCTACCTTTACGATCTCGACTACGATGCCGAACTCGCGGACAACCTCCTGAACTGGCTTCTGGACGAGGGAAGCGATCTCGCGCACGATCTTGGCGACTCATTCACCGGCTTCGACTTCAACTAGGATACACGCCTGCGAGGAATATCATATGACCGACGTTTCCAAAGACGGACGCAAAGAATTCGAGGAAGCGGTTAAGCAGCAGAGGGATGCCGGGAAGCTCAGATCGCCCGCCAGCACTTCCGGTTTCGACTTCGAGCCTGCCTATACCATCGACGAGCTCGAAGGCAAGGACATCGAGGCCGACATCGGCTGGCCGGGACAGTATCCCTACACCCGTGGCGTCTATCCAACCATGTACCTCGGACGTTTCTGGACCATGCGCCAGTACGCCGGATTCGGCGACGCGGAGGACACCAATCGACGGTATCATTTCCTGATCGATTCGGGTCTTACAGGATTGTCGGTCGCGTTCGATCTCCCGACACAGCTTGGTCTCGACTCGGATTCCGAGCTTGCCGAGGGTGAGGTCGGCAAGACCGGAGTGGCAATCGACAGCGTGAGGGATGTCGAAATCCTCTTCGATGGGATAGACCTGGCAAAAGTCACGACGTCTATGACCATCAACTCTCCCGCGATGGTTCTTCTCGCGATGTACATCGCCGTCGCCGAGAAACACGGCGCCGAGATGAAGGACCTCGGCGGGACGATCCAGAACGATATTCTCAAGGAATACATGGCAAGGGGTACCTACATCTTCCCGCCCAACCCCAGCATGTACCTCGTGAGCGACTCCTTCCGTTTCTGTTCGAAAAACCTTCCGAGATGGAATCCGATATCGATCAGCGGCTACCACATCCGCGAGGCGGGCTGCACGGCGGTGCAGGAGGTCGCGTTCACGCTCGCCGACGGTCGCGAGTATGTCCGCGCCGCTATTGATGCTGGATTGCCCGTCGACTCTTTCGCGCCCAGACTCAGTTTCTTCTTCAACGCTCACAAC
>CAYLVL010000079.1:0-10100 GCA_964387135.1 uncultured Planctomycetota bacterium | reverse complement strand
GTACGGACGCCCACGAGTTGGGGTTTATGTCGCGGTAAATGATGCCCTGGTAGACGAGAGCCACATAGTCGGTGGGCATGAGGTTCACCGCTTCATCAATCGAAACCCTTGCCGCGCCCCTGCTTCCAAGACCCCACTGCGCCCTCGCCTTCTCAACAAGCACCTGCCATCGCTGATCGTGGTTCTCGTGCTCATCCAGCCAATCATCGGCGAAGTCATAGCAGGTCCGGAAATATCCGAGATTCTCCGTCTCCTCACCTACATCGTTCAATCCCCTGAGATAGGCGCGGACGAACCTGATGTTGTCAGGCATGGCCTCGGCGGAGGTCTTGAACGCCTCGGTCGCCTTGGCGGGATCGCTGACCGCATCAAGGATCCTGCCGTACGTGTAGTACAGCCAGCCTGTCCGGATGTCATAGGGCGTGATGAAATACACAACCGCGAGTACGACTATCAGGACCAGCAGGGGTTTGAGTGCTTTCATATTGCGTCCCTCTATCTCCCCCCCCATTGAGCCCGTCTCTCCTTATGACGGGAGAGCATACACAATCGCGAAGCCGATCTGGGTCGCCATCATGAGAAGATACATGTGCTTCCATGACGGGTGGTTCCCCTCAAGAGCAAGGGAATCGGGATCGCGGACGATCAGCCATGCGGTATAAACCCCCCAAATGGCCAACAGCGCAAGCCACATGGATTGCGTTCTCAGATTTTCCGGTCCAGCAATCCACACCAGTAGCGGGATGATCAGGTACGGGATGACAAGGAAAGGCGCGATGATCCAGGCAGCCTTGTGGTAACCGAAAGCAACGACAACCGTCCTGGCGCCGCCTGCCTCATCTCCCTTCGCATCTGCGAAATCCTTCGTGCTCGCCGCCCCTACAACGAACAGGAACACGACCAGCCCGATGAGCCAGGGAGTTGGATCGGTCCAGGCATCGGGACGCACTGCGACCCATCCTCCGACTATCATCAGAAAGCCGCGCGGTACGGCCATGGCGATGTTCGCCAGTATGCCGTTGTTTTTCAGCCGGACGGGCGGAGCGGAATAGGCCCAGGTAAACGCCGCGCATATGAGAACAACAACCAGGAACGCCCTGCTGACCACGAGGGCCAGGACAGCGCAGACGAAATACAGAATCCAGGCGAACGTCATGACCTGTGAGACGCTCATTCGACCTGAAGGAAGCGGCCTGTCGGGCTTGTTGATGCGGTCGATATCGAGATCGTAATACTGGTTAACGGCGTTCGACCCGGCATTGAGCAATGATCCGGTGATTCCCGCAAGGATGGCTGCCACGATACGGGAATAATCTCCCGCGTCGCCCATCGCGATCAGAGCGCCCGACATGCCCCCTATGAACGGAGCGAGCATAGTGAAAGGCCGGGCCAGATCGATATATTCCTTGACTGTTGGGGACGGAGTAACTCTCGGCGAAGCCGAACGGGCAGTAGCTTCCTGACTCATCTGCGATGCGCCTCTCGATCAGTGGGTGAATTGCCGGTACCCGACGCCCCCCTCGACGCAGAAGCCGTTGAACCAGGCTTCGCGGACGGGCTGATGAATCCATCATAGACAAGCAGGGACCAGTTTTCAAGACGGTCGCGGTGCGCCCCGATCGCCGCGGGAGTCATGTACTCGCCGTGCATCTTGTCCATCTCACGTATCTGAACATGCTCTTTTACATCCCACCTGAGCACGATGCCCAGGTGCACCCGGCTGACTTCGTCCGTGTCATCGCATATCAGCCCCAGGGGCTTCAGATCGTTCCATCCGGGCGGATCGGCGACCGCAAGCTCCTCGCTCAGCTCCCTTCTCATGCTGGCATCGAGAAAATCCGTCCCATCCTCCTCACCGGCATCGACGGGATTGATATGCCCGCCGATCCCGAAGCTCATCTTGTCATGGAGGCGCGGCTCGCCCTGGGTAGAGTGACGGGTCACGGTAAGGTACATGCCGTTGTGCCGCACCAGGACGTACGGAATGACCTGTCGCAGGCCGGGATCCTTCTCGGCGAGGGAGCGCTCGACGAAGAAGGCCTGCTCGCCCAGGTCACGGAAGAAATCGGGATGAATCTCGGAGAGGAAGCCCCTGGTCTCATGCAGCGAGTGAATCCAGTCCGCTTTCACCACCAGCACGCGCTCGATTTCACGGGTCATGGTGGCATGATACCACAAACCATAATGGTTTTAAGGACCTTGCGGGAACCGGCATGCTTGACACCTATTCAGGGTAGTGATAGAGTTTTTCGTCAGCCTCCTATACATCAGGTGGTGGATACAAGCTTGACAGTAGACAAAGAGACAGAACCGCTGGAGACAACAGCAACGGAACAGAATCCCGACTCAGAAGAATCCTCGGCCGAGGAAGAGACGGCTCCAAAGGCGGATAATAAGCCCGACGTTGCGGAAACAGTCGTGGAAGATGCTGCATCCTCGGATCAGAAGGACGAAACTTCCGGGGATGCAGAGGCGAAAACGGATACGGGCGATTCCGGGCAGGATGGCTCCAAGGCGGAAAATTCCGACAGTGAAGACAAGCCCTCCGACCATCAGGGGAAGGACAGGTCACGATCGAGGGGCGAAGGTCGTCACTCCGGAGGGCACGGTCGCAGGGGGGATCGTCCGCTGACCAACGAGGAGAAGCTCCGCTTATACAAGAAGCAGTCAGAGGAGCGGCTTCTGGACATCAAGCGAAGCCGCGAGGCCAAGGTCGGGAAGAAGAAAAAATAAGCCCGGCGGCTGTTCATGCACTTCCGGTTGTGCAATCGAACCGGTCACCCGATTCCAAGGTAGTCGATAATAGTGCAGGCGCTTATGTAAGCGCGAAGTTCGTTGTCCGGCCCGAGTGGTGAAACAGGTAGACACAGGGGACTTAAAATCCCCAGCCGAATTATCGGCGTGCCGGTTCGAATCCGGCCTCGGGCAAGAAACTCTTCTTATGGGGAAGATGTCAGCCCTTGCAATAGGTTTTCAGCCATCTTGCGAGGGCGCGGAAGCTCTGTCCGCGATGGCTGACCAGATTCTTCTCTTCGGTCGTAAGCTCGGCCATGGTCTTCCCGTAGCCGGGATGAATGAAGATCGGATCGTAGCCGAACCCGTTCTCGCCGCGAGGCTCCTCGGCAAGCGACCCCTGGCACACTCCCAGGAACGTCTCCAGGTTCTCGTTTGATGGATCGAAAAACGCCGCGACCGAGATGAACATCGCCAGCCGCTCCTTGTACTTCTTCCCTTTCATCCTGTCCAGGACCAGCCTGACGCGCTCGACGTCGGTGGCGGCCACACGAGCCGAGCGGACTCCGGGCCAGCCGTCGAGAGCGGGTATCTGGAGACCTGCGTCCTCCGCGATCGTCGGCAGTCCGCTCAATTCAGCGTAGTGCTTCGCCTTTTGGATCGCATTCTCCTCGAAAGTATCCCCGTCCTCCGATGCTTCGGGCAAGTCGGCAAACTCCGGATCGCCCAGATGTACGATCTTGACCGGAAGGTCCTCGAGGAGAGCGGATATCTCGCGCGCCTTACCCGGATTGGTGGTGGCTATGAGGATTCTGGTGGGCATTGAAGCAGAGCATTTATTATACCAATAGAATGAAGAGTCCTCCCTTACGGTCAGGACTCTGATTCAATGACATTCCGAATTGCGGGATGTCATTCCACCGGCTCGATGAGCTCCGGATAGTCTTCTGGCGCGAGTAACGAGGATACGATATCGGGCCTTCGGCCCCATCAAGCAGAGGTTAAAAAGAACCATCCATACATTGTCTTGAAAATCAGCCTGCGCTGCCATGGAAGTCGAAATTGGAGTGACCCGCGCGCTCCCTTACGGTTGCGGCACTGATACAGGCTGGTTGCTCTGCGCTTGATGCGAATCTATCTGGATGCGGGAAGGCTGATCTCTATTCCCTCGAGCACTTCCCGGACCTTCCCGATGATCTCGACCACTCCCTTTCGGGCTAGCTTGAGCAGGCGATCGAGCTCGGCGGGGTCGATGGCCCTGCCCTCGGCCGTACCCTGGATCTCCACGTACTTCCCGCTGCCGGTCATGGCAACATTCAGGTCGACCGCGGCCATGGAGTCCTCATCGTAGTTCATGTCGAGGATTTCGAAGCCCTGGACGATACCGCAACTTACCGCCGCGAGTGTGTCGATGAGGGGATTCTCCGCGAGCTTGCCGTAGTCGATCAGTCGCTCGATTCCCATGGCCAGAGCGACAAACGCGGCGGTGATGGATGCGGTTCGCGTCCCGCCGTCAGCCTGGAGAATGTCGCAGTCTACGTAGATGTTGACGTCCTGGATCTTGCGGAGGTCGACGACCGCGCGAAGGGACCTGCCGATTATCCGCTGGATCTCGACCGTACGTCCCGAAATGCGACCCGTCCTGGCCTCACGCGGCGTGCGAGGTCGGGTCGATGCGGGCAGAAGGGAATAATCGGCGGTGAGCCAGCCCTCGTCCCGATCCTTGGCGTGCCTCGGCACCTGGTCGTCGGAATCGACGGCTGCCAGGACCCACGTTCGTCCCTGCCTGTAAAGCACGCTGGCGACCGGCTGCTCGATGTAGTTGGGGACGATCTCTATGGCTCGAAGCTGGTCGAGCTCCCGACCGTCATTGCGGAATTGCATCGGAATGTCCTTTCTAACCTGTCGGAAAGGGTAGTATACCAATCGGGGGAGGTCGGCGCACGTGGGAGGGGATTGAGCGCGCGCTGGGAAGCGTGTGGCACCGTCGGTTTATCGATATCTGTAGCCGCCCCTGCCCCTGACTCGGTGATAGCCTTCTTCTTCCTCGTCGTCTTCATCGTCGGTGCCGGCTTCGTCGTCTGAATCGTCCGAGTCCTGACCGGCGCTGTCGTCGGCTTCGTCCGGGGTATCCCAGCCATCATCGGATTCCAAATCATGGCCCTCCCCGACAAGTCCCGGAAGGACGAGCGGACGTCCGGCAAGGTCGAAGACACCGGTCTCGATCGCGTCACCGTAGTCCGGCATGACAACCGGATCGAGATCCCGACCCGTGTAGTAGGCCAGAAGTCCATCCATCACTCCCGCCATGATGTTGTAGGAGTAGGCTCGCGATCTGTCGGTGAGTCGGGCGAAGTCGATCGCGTTGGTCATGAAAGCCCCTTCGAGGAAAACAACGGGCATATCTCCCGCATGACGCAGGATGTAAAGGCCGCGCTCATCCGGCACCGGCCCGAGCCCCGGCACGCCTGTACGCGCCGCGATGCCACGGTGCACCTGACGGTAGAGATTCATATAGTCAGGATTATTGTAGAGGAGGAGCGATCCCTGAATGACGGTCGGCTCCTCTGTCGCGTTGTTGTGGATGCAGACAAACAGGTCGGCGTCATTTCCGACCGCGATCTCGATCCGCCTGGCGAGAGTGACGTAGACGTCGGTCTCACGAGTCAGGATTATCTCCGCTCCATGCTCCTCGAGGAAGTCCCGAAGCATGAACGCCATTTCGAGGTTGAGGTCTTTCTCCATAAGTCCCCGGACGACCGCGCCGGGGTCTTCGCCCCCGTGACCAGGATCGATCACGATGGTCTTGCCGGTGAGGTCACCGGAGAGCAGCCTGACCACGATCAGGTGATCATCGGGACGCTCCTCGATGCGGTAGGCGCGCACTCTGTCGAGGTCGAAGACAATTCGGGTGACGGCAGGCTGGAATTGCGCGAAGCGTATACGCTGGATCTCACCAAGCCCGTCCAGCCTTCGCTCATGACCGGGGATATAAGTGCCCAACAGGTCGATGACAAGGCGCATTCCGTCGCCTGTGAGCGTGAACTGACTGAGCCTCTCATAAGGAGGGGTGGTGATCGTGGCGACCAATTCCCCGTCGGCGCCCATCTCGAACGAGACATCCCAGCCCAGCTCGTTTAACGGAAGGTCTTCCGCACCCTCGGGGAATTCCTGGATGATGTCCGGCGGAGATTGATCTTGACGCCCTTCGTCCGGCGGATCCAACTCGGGAGGGGAATCTCCGACATCAGGTCCCAGTCCCGGCTGCTGCGTATCATCAGGCTCCGTTCCGCGCGGAGCTGATACCTGCGGCTGCGATGTTACCTCAAGCGCGCGATCCAGCAGGTTGATTTCCATCGAGCCGGCGACTCCTGCGGTTCCCGAGCCGACAAGAACAGTGAGATTCCGATCTTCGGGAAACAGCGTATGAGAAGGCGGGTTCTCGCCTTCCCATTCGAGAACGACACGAACGGTCGGCGGATCATCGTTAAACTGGCTGGCCCTGATCTCCGCGACACCGTCAAGGCCAAGCTCCGATCCCGGAACCTCGATTCCGCGACATGCGAGAACGGCATTCTCGACATCAATGACCCGCCTTGGGGGATCGCTCAACTCGAACGTCTGGAAATTCGGCGGCACTGAGGAAGTGATTCTTACGGCACTCTCGGACTCGGTAATGGCGACAACGATAGGATAGAGAGACAGCTCGCCACCCTCCCGGCTGAGACGGGTCTCGACTCCCAGTGCGAGATTGAGGAACCGGTCCGGAGCATACCAGCGGTCTCCCTCGCGCACCATGGCATACTCGCAGTCGATGGTTCGACCGGAGATAGTGAGAGACGCGGAGTCCGGATCGACGATGAGGGTGCCGTGGATTGTGCCGCCGATGAGAATCCGATCGCCGTCGTCAAGGACAGACAAACCCAGCGCGTCGGCGACATCGTCCAGCGCGACAAAGATAGATCCGTCCCTGAGAATGTATGGACCGGCGAGTAGTGCTCCGGAGAAGCGGACGGAGTTCGCGCTCAGGGGGCTCGCAACAAGAAACCAGATCGCGAGTGTGATTGCCAGCGACGCCGAAGCGCGTATCCAGTCTCTGCGGATCATGCTTGCTCACCTGCCGGGGATGTTCCCTCATTTTGTATATCGACAGGTTGCCGCTCCAGGTTCCAGCACTCGGTGCACGCGACCGGTCCGAGCGCGCCGAACCGGCTGTAGGATTCGATCTCCCGGCCGTTGAGAAGGAGCGCCACGTCGGTTATGTCGCAGCATCTCTTCAGCGTCTGAAAGGCGGCGCATCGGAAGAGCTCTGCGTCGCTGTCCATGAAGGCGGCCTGTACATCGGGCACGCTCAGGTCGATTGATGCGGTGCCGTTCTCGATCATCAATTTTTCGAGAGTATAGCCGTCGGGACAGACCGGAAGCGGCGGCGGATAGGCGAGCTGCGGCGGATTCCTCAAAAGCCTCTCGATGGATTCGCGACCCTCCTCGACATCCGCGGTTACCTCGATGGACAGAGGAATGAGGTAACGTCCGGAGGAATCGAGGAAATAACACGTCACATACTTCGAATCGCCTTCGAGAGAGGAGTCGGATACATGATTGATGAACTCGGGAGGCTCAAGAGGCTCGGACAGGTCGAGTCCTTCAGGAGTGGCCTCGACCGCCTCACCCGCAATCAGGATGCGGACCGAGGTGCATTCACCGGCTGCGGCCGCAGTCAGCGTCAGGGCGTCCAGGAGCGCTCTTTCTCTGGTGTAGCCGCCAAAATGCTCGACAATCTCGGCGGGGAGATCAACAAAGGCCACATCACCGCTCAGACGCACCTGTGGAGCGGGAATGTCGTCCGGGTAGACTCTCGCGAGGTAGGAGTCATGTGGCCCCTCGGCGAATTCCTGCACAGCCCTGACGGTCGGGCTGTCGCCGGGCGCGAGGGTGACTCGACGATGAACGGGAACCAGGTAAGTAACCGCATTATCGTAGAACCAGACCTCGACGCAGACGGTTTGCCCGCCGCCGGGACGGACGGGCCATCCGGGCCTTCCGAGGAAGGTCCAGACATAGAAGGCGCCCGCAAGCACAACCAGGACAAGGACGGTGGTCAGGACCGCGTTGACTCCGCGACGGAACGCGTCGGCGCGCTCCTCCTGAACACGCTTCGATGTCCTTCGCTTCCTGCTCGACGACTTCTTCTTCGGTTTCTTCTCGCGCGAAGCAGCCAAGTGCGTAAGACGCCCCTTTCGGCGCGACTTTGAGTCGCACTAAGACGCATTAATATCTTCCGGGAGCCGGGCGGGCGCGTGAACAGGGGATCAGGCAGGCTGGATGCGATCCAGCAGGATTCGAACACGGCGATCAAGGATTCTCGGGATTCGAGAATGATTCGAAAATGCCGGTGAGCTTTTCGGCGGCGCGCGCAGGTGTTGTGTCACCCGAGAGGATCTTGCCCGCCCATTCACCAACAACCCGCTCGTACTCGTCACTGCCGCCGAGCCTTGCAGCGATGCGGTCGCGGATGTGCGACTCGGTACGACAGGCAAGCTCTCTTCGCACATGGTGCGCGCGACGGCGGTCGATCTCGCCGGTGTCGCGGAGGCTGCGCCAGAGCCCGGCGATCCCGTCGATCGCCTCCCTGACGCCGCGACCGTTCATCACGCTCGTTTCAAAGAAGATGAACGTCCTGCCGATCTCTTCAGCCTCGCCCTGCATTCGCTGAAGCTCCCTCAGAACAAGCTCGGCGCCGGGACGGTCGCTCTTGTTGACGATGAAGCAGTCGGTGAGTTCCGTTATGCCGGCCTTCATCGACTGAACCCAGTCGCCTGCCTCGGGAGTGAGGACATCGACGACCAGATCGGCGACATCCGCGACGGCGGTGCCGAGCTGACCGCTGCCGACGGTCTCGATAAGGATCAGGTCGGCGCCCCACCAGTCGAGGAGTCGGGCCGCGGGCCAGATGGCTCTCGAAACGCCGCCGATATAGCCGCGACTGGCAAGGCTGCGAAAGAAGACATTGTCGCCGGTTGGACCCTTGAGGCGGATGCGGTCGCCGAGAAGAGCGCCGCCGGTGAACGGGCTGGTCGGGTCGACCGCGAGAACGCCGATCTTCTTCCCTTCCTCAGCCAGGATCCCCAACGCCGAAGCGATCAGGCTGGACTTGCCGACACCGGGAGCACCGGTCAGGCCGATTCGCATCGCCTTGAAGGCGGACGACATGACCGCCTCGTCGATGGAGTCTGACAAGGGATCGCCATCGTCGACGAGCCTGATAAGCCGTCCGAGCGCGCGATGTCCGGCGGCACCGCCCTTTGCGGCCTGCTTGAGAAGGTTTTGGATATCTTCGCCCGGCACGGAGATGGATTGTAGCACAGAAGCGGGCGACTCAATGGCACGGACGGAAGGTCAGCGTTCCGTCCGGGCATTCCCGACCTTCCACGGCTTGCCTTTCTCGCGGATGAGCGTGAAAAGGCCAAGCACGATAGGCAGGCCGACGAGAATCGTCGGTATGTACCAGTTGTCGGGATCCAGATTCCAATCGAGAATCATCCAGGTGCCCATCCCGATTCCAAGCACCACCAGGATCAGCGCGCCGATCTTCGGTCGCACCCAGAGAATCCAGGCAACCGTGAGAAAGCTGAAGCCGAAGACGAACGCTTCCAGGATTCCACCGAACGCCTCGGACCATTCTATCGGTCTTCTAGCGAATCCCGAAATGGACTCGGCGATACCGAACATGGTGAAGAACAGGCCCGTCACTACGGTAACTACGAAGGCGAGAGTGGGGACTCGTTTCGGTCTGGTGGACTCGGTCATGACGCTCCTCCTTGCATATCTGCGACAGTTTCTGCTGATTCGTTGCATATTATAATCCACACCAAGGGGCATGTCAAGACCTTTCTGCAACAATAATTGGAATTTTGGCGCATATAAGGCACGCAAAGGCTTCCTTGAGAATAAGGACATTACTTCAGATGCCGAATTCAGGCTCTGTTCCCTCAGCCATTCGAGCTTGCGGAAGGCCGCCGGATGCGTACACTAATGGCCTTGTACAAGCGCAAGAGCCGACGGGAGGCGAATGAATGTCAATAAGGATCTTTTCCATTCTAATACTTGCCGCCATGGTGACGGGAGGGCTGACGGCGCCTGCCTATGGCGACACCGGCAGAATCAGGCCGGGGGATACGGTGATAGGGAACCTGGAGCGTCACGACGACGAACTCGACGACGGCTGCTACTACGATACATGGGTTATCGAGGCGGAGCTCGGTACGCTCCTGACGGTCACGCAGCACTCTGATGAGATCGACTGCTACCTGATTATCACAGGTCCGCATGGGATACAGTGGGACAACGACGATTACTCGATTGAA
>CAYLVL010000078.1:0-10174 GCA_964387135.1 uncultured Planctomycetota bacterium | reverse complement strand
CCGTCGCCTCCCTCATGGAAGCGGTCGAGAGCGGTCGCGACGGGATTACCGGGAACGGAGTGCACGACGGTCTGACCGGACTTCTCGCCGCCATGGCGCATGTCCGGAGGGACGGCGGACCGACCCTTGTGGTCGCGCCCGATCCGCAGCGTGCAAGGGAGATATTCAGCGACGCCTCGTTCCTGCTCGACCTTCTGGATCGCGACAGCGACGAAGAGGTGTTCCTGTTCGAGGAACTCAATCTGCTCGCGCAGGATTTTCTTACGCTTGGCGAGCTTGAGATCATTTTCTACAGGTATCGGGTGCTCGAAAAGCTCATCGTCGGCTCTCCCATTCTCGTTGTGTCGAGTCGGCAGGCCCTGGGAATACCGCTGGTGGCTCCCGCGAGATATCGGGAGAAGATGATCACTCTGCGTCCGGGCGATGCGATCGAGAAGAACCGGTTCTTAAGGGAGCTTTTCGACGCGGGGTATCGCCTGGTGAGCCGGGTGAGGGAAGTCGGGCAGGTCGCGGGACGCGGCGGCATCGTGGATGTCTTCCCGCCCGGCAGGAAACGTCCGGTCAGGATCGATCTGTTCGGAGACGAGGTCGAGAGCCTCAGGGAATTCGATCCCGAGACCCAGCGCTCCCTTGGCGAAACGGACGTTATTCGGATCAGCCCGTGTTTCGAGGCCGAATTGCTGAGGGACCAGGACCCCGACGCGCTTTTCGATGTCGAGGGCGAGCTAAGGGACCCTAGCAGGGATTTCGAGGACCCGGTCAGGTTCAGGGAGTTCTCGGAGGAGGAAAAGGACGAGTTCCTTGCCCGCGGCTACTCGTTCTTCGACAAGGCGGGAATCTGGGACTACCTTCCGGGAGAGAGCCTTGTCGTCGTAGAAGCCCCGGGACGAACGCTCTCGCGAAGCGTAGCAATGGAGCTTCCGAAGGGCTCCGGCGGCGACGGCCTGAAGCTCCCGGAGCACGAGGGTCTCGTTCACAACGTAGAAGAAATCGCCCGTGGCCTGAGCATCTTCCCGAGACTGGAGTTCCTGTCTCCGACATGCCCGCTCCCGGGTGCCGACAATCCGCCCATCGAGGTTCAGGCCGGTCATATCGTCACGGCTGTGGGCAGCTTCGACAGCCGTCTGGAAAAGTACCTTGAGAGATTCGCGTCGGATGGCCGAACCTCCGTAGCGGGCAGCGGGCTTGTCATTGTCTCCCGATCGAGCGAGCGAATCGGCGAGATTCTCCAAGATGCATGGCCGGGAGTCGCGATAGTCCATGGCGACTTGTCTGACGGCTTCGATCTCAGGCCGGACGGTCCTGTGGTGCTGAGCGATGCCGAGCTTTTCCCGACTCGAAAGAGGGGGCTCGCGAAGGCAAGGGGCAAGGCGAAGGCATTTACCCGCGAGGAACTCAGGCAGACGAGGATCGGCGATTACCTCGTTCACGTGCATCACGGCATCGGTGTTTTCAGGGGGATCGTACAACAGAAGAGTCCCAACGGCAGCGTGCTTGATTATATCCTCCTGGAATACGCGCAGAACGACCGGCTGTATGTGCCGGTCGAGCAGATAGATCAGCTCTACCGCTACACCTCGGCGGAAGGCGCGGCGCCGACGATCAACCGTCTGGGCACCAGCGACTGGGATCGTCTCAAGCGCAAGGCCAAGAAGACCATGGTGCGCATGGCGGAAGATCTTCTCCGGCTTTATCGCGCCCGAATGCAGGTCGCGGGGCATCGATTCCAGTCCGATACCGTCTGGCAGAGGGAAGTGGAGGATCGGTTCGAGTTTCAGGAGACCCCCGGTCAGCTCAGGAGCCTTGACGAGTTGAAGCAGGACATGGAATCGCAGAAGCCGATGGATCGGCTGATCTGCGCTGAGGTCGGTTACGGAAAGACGGAGCTGGCTGTACGGGCCGCGTTGAAGTGCGTGCTGGACGGCATGCAGGTCGCCGTACTGGTCCCGACCACCATCCTCGCACAACAGCATTACATGACTTTCCAGAGAAGGCTCAAGGAACTGCCGATCAACATTGCTCTGCTTTCGAGATTCAAGTCGCGGAAAGAACAGAAGGAGGTAGTGAAGGGTCTCAAGGCCGGGAACATCGATATCGTCATCGGCACCCATCGTATCCTGTCGAAGGATGTCGTGTTCAACAACCTGGGGCTTCTAATCGTTGACGAGGAACAGAAGTTCGGGGTCAGGCACAAGGAGAAGATCAAGTTTCTCAAGAACACGATAGACGTACTGACGCTCACCGCGACGCCTATTCCGAGGACGCTGTACATGTCTCTCATCGGCCTGAGGGACATCAGCATCATTGATACCCCGCCCCCCGACAGGCTCCCGATAAGGACCTACGTGAAGAGATGGAATCCGCACCTCGTTAAGAATGCCCTTCAGGCCGAGATAGCAAGGCACGGTCAGGTCTATTATCTTCATAACAAGGTTGAGAGCATCCACGCTGCGGCGAGACGGGTCCAGCAGCTTGTCCCCGAAGCCAGCGTGGCCGTCGCCCACGGTCAGATGGAGGAGTCCGAGCTCGAGAAGGTGATGATCGAGTTCATGTCGGGCGAGCACGATGTCCTTGTCTGCACGACAATCATCGAGAACGGTCTCGACATCCCGAATGTAAACACGCTCATCGTTGAAGATGCCCAGAACTTCGGACTCGCGCAGCTTCACCAGATACGCGGTCGGGTGGGCAGAAGCGGCGTGCAGGCCTACGCGTATTTTCTCTTCCCAATGGGGAAGCAGCTCTTCGGGCTGGCTGCGAAGAGACTTGAAGCCCTCGCCGATTTCAGCCATCTCGGCGCCGGCTATGAGATAGCTCGTCGCGATCTTGAATTGAGAGGCGCCGGGAATATTCTTGGACCCGAGCAGCACGGATTCATAAGCCAGCTCGGTTTCGATCTATATTCCAAGGTGCTTTCGGAAACGATATCGGAAGTAAGCGAGGGCGAAGTGGACTACGACCGCATCGGCACCTCCGGCCATGTCGACTGTGTCCTCAGGCTTCCGATTGATGCCCGTATCCCTGAAAGCTATCTGCTGGATCAGACCGAGCGGTTCTCGCTCTACCGGCGACTAGTGACCATCAGCGATCAGGACGATCTGGACACGCTGAAAGAAGAGATGCGCGACAGGTTCGGGACCCCGCCCATGGAGGTCGTGAACCTGTTTGAGGTCATGGATCTGAGGCTGAAGGCGATATCCTGTGGAGTCGAGTCGATTGCGCTGGACACAAACCGGGAAGTTATCGAGGTGCTTTTCCGTCACGAGATGGCGCGCGACGCCCGCTGGCAGAGGATAGGAGACTTCGTGCGCCGGGCGAGACTTCGCGCACTGCCGCGCGGATTCCTGGTGAAGACCTCGGGCGAGCCGTCAAAGGTGATGGGACAGGTGAGGCACATCCTGGGCGAGCTCGAAAAGGCCTGCAGACCTATCGCCAGGCCGGTCGGCAAAGAGGTGGGGGCAAGTCGCTAGGGCGGGTTTTGGAAAGAACCCGAAGTCTTGTATCATACCGGGGCTTATGCCAGGACGCCTCGAAGGCGTCCGGTAGAAAAACGAGGATCACCATGCAATTTACCAAGTCTCCGCTTACTGGAAATCTTATCGGAATGGTTTTCGGGCTTCTGGTCGTCGTTGTCGCCGGTTGCGTCACGACGCAGCCGTACGAACCAGGCGAAAATCTCGAGGAGTTGACGAAGTACGATGATCTGATCGTTGCTCGAGTCGGTGAGACCAACATCACGCTGGCCGATGTTTTTCAGAGGCCGGACGTGTACGTACTGATCGACGAGAGCCTGATCGTGGGAGAGGTAATCATGCAGGAGGGAGCCAAGCGGGGCATCGTCATCGAGCAGGACGAGATCGAGGCGAAAGTCGCCGAGCTGATTGAAGCCAACAACGGCTGGGAGGAATTCGTCAACGCACAGCCCAAGTCCATTCCCCCCGCGCTGCTTGCAGATTTCATCAGAAAGAACTACGTGCTGGAAGCGATGCGTAAAAGGATCCTCGAGCACATGTGGGACACCGAGGAATATCCGCCCAGTGAAGAGGAGATTCGTGCGAACTGGAACGAGCATATGGGTATGTACCGCGCGCGGGTGGGTAACGAGCTGGGAATCGATCATGGTGAAGTCACGTTCGAGATGGCGCGGGATACTGTCGTAGAGGGCATGAAAGAGCAGTTTGTAGCGGCAAGGGTCAGCTCGCCCGAGTTCTGGCACGAGCTGGCCGACACGTATGACATCGATTTCTATCTCAGGAACCGTGCTGAGGACTTGTACGATGTTATTGTGCCTGAGCTTACCGAGGAGGATCTTGAAGGGGAAGGTGCCGAAGGCGATGGGACCGGTGAAGAGAGCGAAGAGATCGTTGAAGATACTGTCGATAGGCGGGATTTGACCGAGGATGTAAGCTCCTTCTAGCGGGAATCGGGGATTTGATGGACTTGAGAAAGACAATACGCGACGCGATCATCATCGTCGTTGTTGTCATCGCGGCGGTGACCATTTTCGGCTCGCGCCGGCCGGGACCTGTCGAGCGTGCGCGACAGATTGTCTCCGGAGATCACGCTGCATCGCAGCAGCAGGTGCCGGTTCACGCTTCCAGACAGCATGCGATTTCCGACGGCGAGCCGATCGTCAGGCTGGACGAGCGCTCGATCGGCGCCGACTGGTTTGATGAGAATGTTGCCATGCAGAGAGATGCTTTTGTCTCGCGCGGCTTCGAAGGAGACATGGCGGGTGAGATGGCCAGGCTGGCCGTGCTGGAATTGGGAATGGAGGAACTGATCTACTCCGCGGCGGCAGAAGAATATGAAATTGAGCCTGATCCTGGCGATATCGCGGCCCAGGAGGAGGTCTTTCGCTCGTCCTTCGGGTCGGAGGAAGAAGCCGAGCGCTTCCTTCAGGAAATGGGCATGGACTACGATCGGGTCCTTTCCAAATGGGAGAACGATTCGGTCCGAAGACAACTGGAAGCAAGGATCACGGAAGCATTCGGAGTTGAGCCGGGTACCCGCGAGGCCGAGTCGGCGCTGGTCCGATGGCTGGAACAGAGAATCCTTTCGGAGGACTGGGAGTTCGAGGACCCGGAGCTGGAGGAGCTATACAGCAGCTATCGCGAGGCGATGCTTGGTGAAGGCGATGAGGAGGAGATAGCGGTTGAAGAAACCGCGGAGTCCGAATCGAATACGGATTCCAATGAGAGAGAGTGACTTTTTTGATTGAAGGCTTCACGTCGCCTTCCTCTCCAGTCGGAGCGGCAGGGCGGCGGATGTACGGAAGAGAGGACAACAAAGTGAGAACCAAGTGGATCTACCTGCCACACGAGGGCAGTGCGGAGATGCGGGACCTTCTCGGCGGTAAGGGTGCCAACCTGTGCGAGATGTACAACATGGGGCTGCCTGTGCCGCCGTTTTTCATAGCGACGACCGAAGGCTGCATCTATTACATGGAGCACGATGCGATGCCCCCGGGCATCGAGGAGCAGGTGGTGCAGGGGCTTGAATTCATCAGGGACCAGATAGATCGGGAATTCGGGAATCCCGATAATCCGCTGCTGTTGTCGGTCAGATCGGGCGCGAAATTCAGCATGCCCGGCATGATGGATACCGTGCTGAATATCGGCCTTAATCAAACCACCCTGAAAGGCCTGATCAAGCAGACGCAGAACGAGCATTTCGCGCGTGACTGCTGGAGACGTCTGCTCCAGATGTACGGCGAGGTGGTGCTCGGAGTTGATAAGGAGCTCTTCGAGGAAGCGCTGACGAAGAAGCGGAAGAGGTACAAGGTGTCGAGCGATCCCGAGCTTCCCGTGAAGGCTCTGAAGGAACTGGCAAGTGAGTTCGAGGGATTCCTGAAGGATGCGGACAAGGTACTGCCCGTTGAGCCCATGGAGCAGCTCATGACCGGTATCGAGTCCGTGTACAAGAGCTGGAACACCCAGAGAGCGGTAGCCTATCGCAATGCCAATCGGATTCCACACACGCTCGGTACAGCGGTGAACGTGCAGACAATGGTGTTCGGCAACATAGACGACGAGTCAGGCTCCGGTGTGCTTTTCACCCGCGACCCGTCCACCGGCGAGAAGACCCTCTACGCCGAACTGCTTTTCAACGCGCAGGGCGAGGAGGTTGTCGCGGGGACCCGTAATCCGCTGCACATTGAAGAACTGAAGAAGCGGAAACCCGAGATGTACGAGGAGCTTGCCGGTTATGCCGACAGGCTCGAGCGCCGCTACAAGGACATGCAGGATATGGAGTTCACCTTCGAGGGCGACAAGCTCTGGGTGCTTCAGACCCGCAACGGGAAGCGAACCGGCCCGGCCGCGGTAAGGGTCGCTTCCGACATGGTCGATGAGAAGATCATCGATACCAGGGAAGCAGTCATGCAGGTCGATCCGCATCTCCTCGTGCAGTGCCTGCTGCCGAGTATTGAAGCCGGGCAGAAATATGACGACAAGATAGTCTGTAAAGGTCTCAACGCGAGTCCCGGCGCGGCTGTGGGCGGTATTGTGTTCTCCACGGAGAGGGTGCTGGAGAAGATCGCCGAGGCTGACGCAAAGAAGAAGCCCAGGCCCCACCTGATTCTGGTCAGAAACCAGACCGAGCCGGATGATTTTCCGGGAATGAATGCATCCGACGGGATCCTGACCAGCCAGGGCGGCATGACCAGCCATGCTGCGGTCGTTGCAAGACAGATGGGCAAGCCCTGCATCGCGGGCGCGAAGGACGCGGTTGTCAATGTCGCGAAGCGTACTCTGACAATCGGGAAAAAGGTCTTCAGGGAAGGCGATGTAATCACCATCGACGGCTCCGAGGGCAGGGTCATCGATGCCGAGCTTGATCTGGTAAGGAGCCCGGAGCCCGGCAAGTACTTCGACAGGGTGATGGGTTGGGCGGACAAGATCCGCGAGCACGGACTCGGGGTGCGGGCAAACGCCGACAAGAAGGATGAAGCCGCGCTGGCAAGGAAGCTCGGGGCGGAGGGTATCGGGCTTTGCCGCACCGAGCATCAGTTCGGAGGAGATCGCAAGGCGCTTGTCGCCGAGCTTATTCTCATCCTCTCCGATGCCAAACCGACCAAGGCAAGGCTTAAAAGACGCGAGACGCTCATCAAGCATCTCCTTGATGAGCAGCGCGACGATTTTCTCGGCGTGTTCGAGGCGATGGACGGGCTGCCCACCACCATACGGCTTATCGATCCGCCCTTCCATGAGTTTCTTTACAGCCACGAGGACATCGAGCGCATGACGAAGGCCGCCAGGAGCAAGGCGGAGAAGAAAAAGCTCAAGGAGATCGCGGAGCTCGGCGAGAAGGTGAAGGAAGCGAATCCAATGCTGGGTACCCGGGGCTGCCGTCTGGGTATCCTGTACCCGATTATCAACGAGACCCAGACCCGGGCTATTTTCGAGGCGGCGTGTATTCGCAAGAAGGCCGGCTACGATCCCAGGCCCGAAATCATGATCCCGCTCACGATGGATGTGAACGAGCTCAGATGGCTCGAGCCGCTTGTCAGGGATACCGCCGAGAAGGTCATGAAAGAGCAGGGAGTCAGGGTCGACTATCTTTACGGCACGATGATCGAGATTCCGAGAGCCGCACTTACCGCGGATGAAATCGCGGAAGTCGCGGAATTCTTCAGTTTCGGCACCAACGATCTCACTCAGACAGGCATGGGGCTTTCGAGGGACGACACAGCGAGTATGATCCAGAAGTACGTGGAGATGGGCATACTGCCTGTTGATCCGTTCCAGATTATCGATCGAAGGGGGATCGGTCGGTTGATGCAGATTTGCATTAAGGACGGAAGAGAGACGCGATCCGACTTGAAGATCGGCATCTGCGGCGAGCATGGCGGCGAGCCGGAGAGTGTGGAGTTCTGCCATCTCATCGGGCTTGACTATGTAAGCTGCTCGACCTACCGGGTTCCCGCGGCAAGACTGTCGGCTGCGCAGGCTGTTCTCAAGGAGAAGGCTGAGAAGAGCTGACAGATTGATGCGGACGATGTGAGGCACCCACAGACCCGTAGGTATCAGCGGGAGTGATCGAATCGCGGTGAGTCTGTGGGCGGCACCCGTTCCATGCAATTTTCGGTAGTCCCATATCCGTGATACGGGTTGGCCGGGAATAACGGTTAATGTGAGGCACCCACAGATGCGAAGATGTCGGCGGAAGTGATCGGATTGCGGTAAGTCTGTGGGCGGCATACGGAATCAGGGACAGGTTGTATGGTAATCAGGTCGATCATATATCTCGCGATCGGGCTCGGACTCGTGGTGCTTGCGTGCATCGCCAACGCGAAGCTCGGGTGGTCGGTCGACATCGCCTGGCTTCTCGTGGCGGCTGCGGCGTTCGCGCATCCGGCGGAGCTGGCGCCGATTGCCGGTCTGACCTTCGGGCTGGTTCTGGATGGCCTTTCCGGCAGCATGGGCGTCTATACGATCTCCTATGCGGGCCTTGGTGCTGTTCTGATGGCCACAAGGAAGGTATTCTACCTTGAAGGGCTGGTTCCAGGATGGCTCCTTGCCCTGGTTGGTGCCGAGGCGCTGTGGCTGTTCTTCGGGGCGTTCGCCCGGGCGATCAACGTGCTCGGGGGAGCCACTCGAACGCCCGGTTTCTTCTCTCCTTTCCTTCTGAGCGTGCTGATCGGTTATCCTGTCGTTCATGCCGTCACCCGTTGGGTTCTTCCCCGTCCTAAAGAGGTGCGGAGGATCGCTCACTACGGGACAACAACAAGGATTATCGATAAGACATGACGTACTTCAGGCCGGTAAACGAGCAGGAAGAGTTCTACAGGCGACTTCCACCGGCTGAAAAATTCACCATTGAGCGCGAACTGGTCGCCGCGACGATGGTTCTCTTCGCGCTTATCGTCATTTTCATCGGGCTTTTCATTCTCGGGTTTGTCCGCCATCCCTACTACCAGGCTCAGGCTGCGCAGAATCGAATCGCACGCATCCATCTGCAGGCCCCGAGGGGCGAGATACTGGACCGGCACGGCAATCCGCTGGCGGTCAATCATGCCGTCTATGACTGCTACTTCATCACGTCCGACGATCTGGAAGACGATATCCTGGAAATCACAGAGCTTGGCAGGTTCCTCGGACTGAGTGATGAGCAATTGGAGGATGTGGTCGCGAAGCTGAGCGCGCCTGAAGGCGAGAGAAGCATGCAGTCCGAGCTATGGGCGACAGAGTGGGGGCAGCTTGGCGCGAGCAGTATTCTGGTCAAGCGAGATCTCAACCAGGTCGAGGTTACCGCGCTCCTCGAGCGCTCCGCCCAGTTTCCACGGGCTTTCCTGGAAAGAGCCTACCGCCGGAGTTATCCAGCGGGAGCGAGCACCGCGCAGGTTGTCGGCTACATGGGACCCATCTCCGAAACCGAGCTGGGCGAGCTTGCGCCGTTGGGCTATAGGATATCGGACGCTGTCGGCAAGTCGGGACTCGAAAGGCAATACGACAATTTCCTGAGGGGAAGGTCGGGCGAAAGACTTGTGGGAATCGATGCGCGGGGCCGGATACTTGGCGAGGCCGAGATGGTCCCGGCGGTCGTGCCGGAATCGGGCGCGGTGGTTGTGAGAGGGGAGGATGTGGCGGTCCTGCACAGCGGAGAGGTTGTCGATCTTCCCGGTGGAGTGCAGGTATCCATGCGTGACGGTATCGTCCGGGCTGTTGAGAGCGGGACAGCGCTTGCAGGAGGACGCGAGCGAGCGGCGACGCGAGAGGTTTTCAGGGATACCGGCTCCGGAGGCATATACGGAGAATGGTATGTCTTTCGACGGCACGGCGAGATCGCGCATGTGGACAACAGGATTGTCACCCGACCCTCGGTCGTCCCCCCGTCCGGAGGTCCCACCCTGAGAATCACGCTCGACCTCGACATGCAGCGGGCGATAGACGGGATTCTGGGCAGCAGGGTAGGCGGCGTGGTCGCGATGGATCCCCGCGACGGCGCGATTATCGCGATGGTAAGCGAGCCGGCCTACGACCCGAATCTCTTCTTGCCCGGCGGCGTCGATCCGGAGGGCTGGCAGCGAATCCTCGATGATCCCAACTTCCCGCTTCTTAACAGGCCGGTGATGAACGCCTACGTGCCCGGCAGCACGTTCAAAATCGCAACCGCCCTGGCTGCGGCGGAGGACGGGATGATCAACCGAGCGTGGACATGCCACGGCTCGATC
>CAYLVL010000077.1:0-10184 GCA_964387135.1 uncultured Planctomycetota bacterium | reverse complement strand
CCGGGCGACTACAAGTCGCCCCTCCGAAGAGCGACATGTTGTCGCCCCAATCGTGAGGTCGTAGCGGGTCCGGCGGCAGAATGCCGCCGCTCCGGGCGACTGCAAATCGCCCCTCCGAAGAGCGACATGTTGTCGCCCCAATCGCGAGGTAGTGCGGGTCCGGCGGCAGAATGCCGTATTGGAGGGGCGGTATTCTACCGCCCGGAGGGGCGACATGTTGTCGCCCCAATTGTGAGGTAGTGCGAGTGCGGCGGCAGAATGCCGCCGCTCCGGGCGACTACAAGTCGCCCCTCCAAAAGCGATTACAAGTCGCCCCTCCGAAAGCGACTACAAGTCCCCTCTCCGGCAGGGATGCTACAATAGCCGCGAATGGATGATCCGCTTCTCATAGACGAACCGCAGGTGCCCAAAGAGACCGAGGAGCACGAGGAACTCAAGGGCATTGTCGACCACATCACGTACCGCAATGAGGAGAACGGCTGGACGGTCGCTCGATTCCATCTCGATACGGAAGGTCGATCTGTGGGGGGATTCGCGACAATTACCGGACGGTTCACGTCGATCAATGAGGGCGAGCATCTTACGGTCCTCGGCAAATGGATCGATCACCCGAAGTTCGGGAGGCAGTTTGAGGTCGCGAAATCGCGGATGAGCGCGCCCGCGACAATGAAGGGGATGGAGAAGTACCTCGCCAGCGGGCTGGTGCCGGGGATCGGACCTCACTTCGCGAAGAGGATCGTAAAGCATTTTGGTGACGAGGTATTCGGCGTCATCGAGGACGCGCCGGAAAGACTCAGGGAAGTGCCCGGAATCGGCGCCAAACGTGCATCGAGTCTCGCCGAGGCTTTCCGCAAGCAGAAAGCGATACGAAACCTGATGATCTTCCTCCAGGATCACGATGTCTCTCCCGCGATAGCGATCAAGGTCTACAAGGAGTACGGGGACGAATCGGTTCGGGTGCTGAAGGATAACCCCTACACCCTCGCGGACGACATCTTCGGTATCGGCTTCAAAACCGCCGACGGGGTCGCGAGAAAGCTGGGGATGCCGAAGGACGATCCCAGGCGGTTCAGGGCGGGTGTGCGCTACATCCTCAAGGAAGCAATGAACGACGGGCATGTCTATGTGCCGAGACCGCAACTCCTGATGAAGGGCGAGGAGCTTTTAGAGGCGGATGTTAACGCGCTTGATGAGGCGGTCGAGTTTCTTACTGCCGCGAACGATGTGGTGGACGATCATGGACGGCTGTACCTCGAGTTTCTATACAAGGCTGAGGGTCTGATCGCGGAGGTCCTGGCGAAGCTGAGCGCGGGACGGGTCAGGAGCTACCAGAAGGACGTTCTTCTGGCAAAGATCGCCAGGATTCAGGACGTCGAGAGAATCAAACTGGCCGACCAGCAACTCAGGGCAGTCGTGGAGGCATACGAGAACCAGTGCCTGATCATTACCGGTGGTCCGGGCACAGGGAAGAGCACAACTGTCAGCATCATCGTCAGGATGTTCGAGCAACTCGGGAAGAACGTGCGACTTGCGAGCCCCACCGGTCGGGCCGCGAAACGTCTGGAGGAGGCGTGCGGACGTCCGGCGAGCACGATCCACAGGCTTCTTGAGTATCACCCGCAGAAGGGATTCGGTCGAAACGCCGATGCCCCGCTCGATTGCAAGGTGCTGGTTGTCGACGAGGCCAGCATGCTGGATGTCCCGCTGCTTTACTACCTCCTTAGGGCGCTGCCGGGAGGAAGCAGGCTGATACTGGTCGGGGATGTAGACCAGCTTCCATCGGTGGGTCCGGGGTGCGTGCTCAGGGATATCATCGACTCCGGCGTGGTGCCGGTCGTCTCGCTCACCGAGATTTTCCGGCAGGCTGCGGGCAGCCTGATCGTCACAAACGCCCACCGGATCAATCGCGGGGAGGGTCCGGCGTTCGATCCGGGCGAGGGCGAGAAAGACTTCCGGTTTGTAAGGGAAGAGAACAAGGATGAGATCGGCAACAGGGTGATCGAGCTTATCAGGGACAAGCTCTCGAAGAGATATGATCCGTTGAGTGAGATACAGGTGCTCACGCCGATGCACGCAGGATCGGCGGGCGCGCGTGAGCTGAATCGACGTCTCCAGCAGACCTGCAATCCGCCCGACGAGAAGAAGGACGAGATCAAGATCGGCGATCGCGTCTACCGCGTCGGCGACAGGGTGATGCAGACCAGGAACAACTACGAGCTGGACGTTTTCAATGGCGATATCGGTTGCATCATCGCGATCGACAAGCACGAGGGCGCGGTGACTGTAGAGTTCGACCGCCTGGTGCGATACCGGCGGAGTGATCTCGACGAATTGCAGCTCGCGTACGCGATCACGGTGCACAAGTCGCAGGGAAGCGAGTACCCGTGCGTCTTGATTCCAATGACCACCGCTCACTACATCATGCTCCAGAGGAATCTCATCTACACTGCGGTCACGCGGGCGAAGAAGTTCTGCGTTATTGTGGGGCAGCGAAAGGCGTTGTGGCGCGCGATCAGGAATGCGCGGACGACCGAGAGATTCAGCAACCTGAAGGTGAGGCTGATCGACGCTGTCAAGGGCCTGCCGGAACGGTCCTTGGCCGGTAATCGGATCGCTGAAGCACCATAATGAGTAAAAAAACGCTATTGACTTCTATAGAATAGCCGGTCTATCATTGATTGGGAAGGGTAGTGTGTCTGAATCGGTAGTGAGGCTGGGTTGGATCGAAGCGGCTTTTCCCAACCGGCTGAAATAAGATGTCGCAAAGGGAGGACGATAATGAATCGACGGACATTGCTCCTGGCGGTGCTGCTTGCGGGTATGCTCGCCGCGATCGGCTGCTCGGACGGGGGAGGAAACCCGGTTATGCCTTCCGACGAGCCGGGGCATAACAGGCACCGCGACCGCGCGGGGTCAACACAGACGCATTTGTGGGGTTTCTACAACGTTTACATCGACATTGAAAGCCGGACCGTCGAGGCGGTCCCGGTTCGGGACGCGATGTTCTCGGCGAATGTCACGGGCTTTCTGAACAGCCGTCCGACCGGGCTGGCGTTCAGCATCAACGAGACGCCAATCGGACCGGACTACATAGATGTCGATATCGACGTGACGATCACGCATCCCTTCCCGGGCATGCCGCAGTACAACGGCTATGACGTCAAGGGGGTCTTCATCGGCAACGGCTCGGCGACACTCGACTACGGCGGGGAGCGTTACGCGATCCACGGGACGGACCAGTCGATGATGAACGAGGACGGGTATACGCGATGGTTCAACCCGGTGGAGTTCAACGTCACTGGGCTGTTCGGGTACGTACCCGGCAGGCTTGCGACACCCGGCTACACCGGAACCGCTACGCTGAACGCGTACAAGTACTTCGCGAATAACCTGAGCGCCACCGGCAGCGCCTGGAACTTCGTGACGACCACCAACAATAACGGTGTCTTCACTTCGGGGGCGACCAACACCCGGAACTACTACCTCAGGTTCCCGAATGCCATGGGTGTGCGTTACAACTACGCGGTCGTGGCGAGCTGGGAGAGCGAGGATCCGTCGGATCATCCGGCGAATTCAGTCGAGGCGCCCGCGCTGAACGTCACCGTCACTCCAGGCGTTTATTATGTTGACGACAGCAACAACGGCGGCGATCTCATCCTGGATGTTGATGCCTTCGGATGGACGCATCAGCCGTCGACCATCCTTGTTGAATCGACCGTGCTCTCCTCGGTCTACGAATTCACGCCGGACGACATGATTCCCACCGGCGGCACGGACAATTACTCGACCTACCACTGCGAGATACCGGCGGATCGTGTAAGCGGAAGAGAAAATCAGGAATTCTGGGTGATTTTGCAGTACGACGAGTTCGACTACAAGTGCCGGTATACGCCGCCCACACCCGGAGCGGCTCCGAACGCTGAGCTGGCATCCTACTTCCGCTACGATCTCGAAGTGCTCGAGGAGTCACCCTGTCCCGATCCCGCAGTAACGAGCATCGATCCGGACTATGTGTTCTCGGGGGTGCAGGTCGATGATGCGACGATTCTCGGCGACAACCTGCTTGACGGGGCGCAGCTTGCGGTCAAGCTGGTCATGGCGGGCGAATCCGACATAATCGGCACGGACGTTCAGCATGTCAGCGATATGGAGATCACGGCCGATTTCGACCTCGATGGAGCGGCCGAAGGCTTCTGGGATGTAGTCGTTACCAACGGGTGCGGCAAGGAAGCCACCGGCTCAGAGATTCTGGAGATCTTCTCCTGCGGGAATATCAGTGGTTTCAGCCAGTCGTACGATGTGTGCATTACCACAGGTTACCCGCACAGTATCTATGGCGGCTACTGCGGGATGGCGGGCACGCAGTCTGCAAGCACCCCGTACGTTATCGGGGCTACCCGCGTCTACAACGAACTGGGTGCCATGAAAGCAAGCTCGGGACTGAGTGGGAGCTCCCAGTTCCTTTCCAGCACATCAGGTGTGAGCTATATCAACCGCGACGTTGTTTGCGATTCGCAGGACAATGTGTGGTTCACCGACGCCACCAATTACAGTCGTCTGAGGTATTTCCCATTCGACAGCTCGACAGGCTTCGGAAACGTGGTGAACTTCGGGAATATCGACTCCGGCTGGTCCATCTATCGAATCACGATCGATGAGAATGACAACCCGGTCGCGCTGGGACAGCAGGGGAGCAGCCTGAGGGTGTTCCACTGGAACAGCGACACATCGGATTGGGATACCACGGATGTGCCCAGCGAGGTCATCCAGGGGAATTACACGCAGATCGGCGATTTCGACTACAACCCAATGATGGAGGAGTACGTGTTCGTGCGAAAGCAGTCCGGAAACAAAACGAACCTGTACGCAATCGACAAGTCCGGGGAGCTCGTGGCGGAACTCGAGGATATCTTCGAAGGATTCTTCTTCACGGGCCTGCCGGGCATCTATATCGATCCCATCGAGCCCGCGTGTCGAGTGGTAACATGGGGAAGCTGGGCTTCGTTCGGTACACAGCCTACCCCGTTCACTCGCATGACCGCAGCGTACACCGACCCGGTGAGGACCATCATCAACGTCGGGAACATCAGCGGCAATCTCAACATTTGCAGTCCGCGCGGACAGGTTGCCAAGGGCAGCAACAGGCTGATCCTTGGCGCGCACTACATCAACGTATGGGCCAAGGTCCCTGTGCCGTCGAACTGGTAGAATCGCACGATATGAACACCAACGCCCCCGGCAAGAATCGGGGGCTTTTTTGTCATCCGTCCGGCATGCCCGAAGAGAACCGGGCGGGTATAATGTACACTCCCTTAACGGTGCGAATCCCGTCGTCGCGGATTCTGCGTCTCATGGAGATCCTCCCCTACATAGTGCCGTTTGTCTGGATCGTCGTGCTGGAGAGCGCGACGGTCAGATGGATCGCGGGCGGGCAGGTGCCGAGCCTGCTCAGCCGGGTATTCGCGACCAACCTCGCGGGCGCCGCATTGCTGATGTTCATAGCGATGACAGGCTGGCTCTTGGGCTGGTGGCCAGATATCCGCAACTGGGCTTTAAGGGACAGCTTTTTCCTTTTTCTCATTATCAAGGCGCCGATTTTCGGATTTCTTTTCCGAAGATGGGGCATACAGAGGATTTTCACCCTGCACGTGCTCAGCAACTTCGCGAGCATCATCGTGGTCAGCCTCCTTTTCGTGTACGCGCCGTGGATGCTTGCCGTAAGACCGCTGGATCGGGAGTTTTTCAACGAGCTCGCCGTACATAGAGTGAAGCAGATAGAAGCCGCCGTCGAAAGCTACAGGGTCGCGCACGGCTACTATCCGAACTACGTCTGGGGCGGCGACCTGATGTCGTGGGGAAGTACCCGGACGCCCGATCCGCTCCTGAGCGAGGGGTATCTCCAGATTTACCCGGTCAATCCGCTCAACCTCAGGCGCAGCTTTTTTGTCCCGCGACGCGAGCCGGGATGGCGGGAGCTGTGGTTCGGCTTCAAGTCGGATGAATTCCTGAAGGTCAGGAGCCTGTGGGAGCCGATAGTGCTCGCCGATCCGCGATTCGGGTATCGGGGGGCCAAGATGGGCAACGTGCTTCCCGATCCGAGGATGCCGGAGACGAAGCTGCCCGATGATACGAGATTCACAAGGGGCGGCGAATGGCTGCCGGGCGGATTTTTCTACCGCTCCTACGATCTGGACGAGAACGGCTTCGCCGACGCGTACATTCTCGGGGTCTGCGGCGACGAGGCGTCGCTGGCGACCGTCGACTGCTATGACGCCGTCAACGACACTCTGACAAGGGAGATCGACGGCATGATTATCCCGTTTACCAACGATCTCAGACGGGATGGAGTGATATATCTTCGCAGGCGGGGGTTCCCGAGGCAGACCAGACCGGCCATCGACGAGGATGTGCCGCCGATTCGGGTTCCAGTGGTGCCGGGGGAAAATTCGAGTATTCCACAATTCTTCCCCACCGAGGACAGCCTGTCTGCCGGTATGGATGAGCCCCGTGTTGATGCGCCTGAGGGCGAGGATGAATCGGGCGATGTGGAATGATGTGGAAGGAATCTGGAATCGTGTGAATTGATTGGGGATTTCGTGTGAGCAAGAGCGGGTGCAAACGACTGCCCCCGTTTTTCCTGATTGATTATCTTCTTCGCCTGCTCCAGGGTCTTCTATCGGGGAGCACGCACCACTCGATCATCCTGAGGAGCTTCGTTCCGGCCCAGTCTTTCTGGGTCAACGGCTCAACCAGTATCGTTATGACGCCCGCCCAGTTACCGCCGAGGATGTCGGTGCAGCACTGGTCGCCGATCAGGATCACTTCCTGCCTTGTGCAGCCGATCATTTCAAGGGCCTTTCCGAGCAGCGCCCATGCGGGTTTGTAGACCTTCGGCACCGCGGGAAGTCCGCTGATCTCCTCTAGAAGCTCGATTTTCCATTGGGTTGCGTTGGAGTAGAGAATGCACTTAACGCCGACAGCCTCGGCGCGAGCCAGCCACTCCCTGTTGGCTTCCGGCAACCTGTCGTAAACGCCGTACTCGATGAGGGTGTTGTCGATGTCGAGAAGGGCACCCTTGATTCCGCGCGATGCGAACTCCTCAATTGGCACTTCCGCGAGAGATGGGTATCGATAATCTGGCTTGAGCGGGTTCTTCAAGGCAGGAAAGGGGCTCCGATCTATTCCTCTATTCCGATGTCCCGTCTACACCTTTCGTCGGGGTTCTCTTCGTCCTGTCGAGCCAGGTCTGCAGGATGCCCGCCGCGACAAGGGCGTCGAGAAGCTTCAACTGCTCCTCCTTCGGCATGCCCCGAAGGAGCCCCTCGTTAGCGCGGGTGCTCATCCGCTCGTCCTGGAAGTAAACAGGGAGGTCGGTACGAAACTGAAGGTCCTCGGCGAATTCGCGGACCTTCTTCGCCATGGGTCCTTCGGTGCCGTCCTTGCTGAGAGGCAGCCCGACGATAATCGCATCCGCGTCACCTTTCACGATGATGGCGAGGTGCTCCATGTCTTCGTCATGGTCGTCGCCGCACTCGAAGACCCGATACGGGACGGCCATCAGCAACTCGTCATCAGCCTTGGCAAGGCCTATTCTCTTCTCCCCATAATCAATCCCTATATACCGCCGATCACGCATGGAACGCCACCTCCCCTGCGTTTGCCGCCGATTATATCATGTTCAGGTGAGTATTGCGTGCGCACCAGGACCCGATGCGGGGCAGCATCGCGAGAGTTGTTGAAGGAGCTATTTCGCGTGTTCTTCGAGCGCCTTCAGGAAAGCCTGCTTTCCTTCCTCGTATTTCGAGGAGTCCACACCGCCGCGGGCGAATGTCGGCTTGCCGCCTCCGCGACCGTTCATGACCGGCGCGACGGCATTCACAAGCGCGCCCGCGCTGTAGCCTGCCTGCACGGCTGCATCGGAACATCGGATGAGCAGCGCGCCCTTACCCTCACGACCCGTCACCGCGAATGCGACAAGCACCTCATCGCGGTCGGTGGATTTGTCCAGAAGCCGTCCGACAGCGTCCGGCGCGAGACCCTGCGGCGGGAAGACAATCGCCTTCGCGCTGCCGACCTTGTGCTCTTCCGCCGCGCTGCCGGTCTGTCCGCTGATCAGTCTCTGCTCGAGGTCCTTTTTCTCTTTCTCAAGTCGCTTGAGGTTCTCCGTGAGCTTCGCGATGCCGCGAGCGAGGTCTCCGACGGGAAGCCTCAGATTCTCGGAGAGGTTCTTGAGCATTTCGTCGTCACGCTGCGCGTACTCGTACGCTTTCCGACCGGTCACGGCCTCTATTCGCCTGACGCCGCTCGCGACCGACTCCTCGTGGACGATCTTGATCAACCCGATGACACCAGTGTTGTCGACGTGAGTGCCCCCGCATAGCTCCGTCGACTCAACCTGGTCGGGTACAGGCATAGTCTCTCGGCCCCCGACCCAGACCATGCGGACCTCGTCGCCGTATTTCTCGCCGAACAGCGCGATCGCACCCGCCTTCAGAGCTTCCTCCTGCGGCACAACCTTCGTATGGACATCATGCTCCGCGAAAACACGCTCGTTCGCCCAGTCCTCTACCTTCCGGGTTTCCTCGCGCGTGAGGGGCTGATAATGGGAGAAGTCAAAACGAAGGCGATCAGGCTCGACGACCGATCCAGCCTGCTGTACATGATCCCCGAGCACATGCCTGAGCGCCGCATGAAGGAGATGGGTCGCGGTGTGTGCGCGACGGATCCCGCGCCTTCGGTCTGCATCGACAATCGCCTCTATCGGGTCGCCCGGCTTGAGATTCGACGGATCACCGGCTGTCGCTTCCGGGTCGATCTTGTGCACGATGGTGTTGCCGACATACTGTGTGTCGATCACCTTGAACTCGCCGTCCTTGAACCTGAGTTTGCCGGTGTCGGCCACCTGACCGCCCATCTCTGCATAAAACGGAGTGTGATCGAGCACGATGAAGTTGTGCTCCGGATCGTATTCAACGAGCGACGCGGTATCACGGAGCAGTTCGTAACCTGTGAAATCCGTCTTGTCGGTCGTTTGTACCGCGTGACGGGCCTGTTGGTCGGATTCGAGCATTTCTTCGGTGACCTCTCGGCTTCGCTTCTTCGCAGCCTCAAGAGCATCGTGGAATCCCTTTTCATCCACTTCCATTCCGCGCGCCTGGGCCATCTCGACGGTCACATCGAGTGGCACCCCGTACGTGTCGAACATCTCGAATGCGACCCCGCCCGGCAGGACTTTCTCATCGCCAAGGGACTCAATGGCGCTTTCGAGCCTCGCAATGCCTGCATCGAGTGTCTTGAGAAAATTCTCTTCTTCGACCTGCACCAGCTTCTCAATGTGCTCGCGACGCTCGACAAGCAGCGGGTATTCATCGCCCAGAAGATCGAGAATCGCCGGATATGCTTTCAATAAGCCGCCTTCAGGTTGACCGAGCCTCCTTAGGTGAACGAGCGCGCGACGGAGAAGTCGCCTCAGAACGTATCCCCTGCCCTCGTTGCCGGGATAGACACCATCCGCGATCAGCATCGCGACCGCTCGCACATGGTCCGCAACGACATAAAGCGAGTTGACTCCGCCTTTAATATAGGTCGCGGTCTCAATGATCTCGGACGGAGTGTCGCTTTGGAAGACATCGATAATCGGTCTGAAGCAGTCGGCCTCGAAAACGGAGCCTCGACCCTGTAGCGCCATCGCGGTGCGTTCGAGACCCATACCGGTGTCGACGTTCTTCTTGGGCAGCGGCATAAGACTGCCGTCGGCCTGACGATCGAACTGCGTGAAAACGAGGTTCCAGATCTCTACCCACCTGTCGCCGCCGCTCTCGGGAGTTGTGCCGGGACCGAACTCCTCGCCGATATCGTAGAAAATCTCGCTGTCGGGACCGCACGGTCCGGTCTCGGCCATGAACCAGAAATTGTCCTCGTCGCCGAGACGATAAATCCACTCCGGCCTGATGCCCGCTTCCTTCTCCCAGATCTCGTATGCCTCATCGTCCGATTCATGCACGCTGATCCTCATCTGTTCTGACGGGATCTTCAGCCATTCGCGCACAAATTCCCACGACCAGACGATGATGTCACGTTCGAAGTAATCGCCGAATGAGCAATTGCCGAGCATCTCGAACATGGTGAGATGTCTCGGCGTTCGACCGACTTCGTCTATATCGCTGGTTCGGAGGCATCGCTGG
>CAYLVL010000076.1:6457-10326 GCA_964387135.1 uncultured Planctomycetota bacterium | reverse complement strand
GGTCGTGCCTCTGCCTACTTAACCATATATATTCCCAGTCTTTCCGGAGAGCGTTTCGGTTCCACATCCCCCTCGAACGGATGATGACCGGTTACCCATTCGAGGTCGCTCACGATTTCCCGTCCCTTCACGCTCAGCCTTGGATACTTGCCCGCGAGGATCATCTTTTCGTGATGCTCGCAGATGACCCTCGGATGCTCGTCTGTCCCGCGTATGGTCGCGTAGTCGTGCTCGGGATCGAGTTCGATGATCTCCTTGCCGACCGCGCAATGGGTTCGGGTAATTCCGGTTATTCTGGTTATGTCTTTGCCTTTCATGTGTTCCTCGAGACAAGGCTAGTCGCTGTAGCCGGTTCTTCCGCGCCAGTCTATCGTATCATCCGCGATATCTCCAAGCAGGCTTCTCGCGTATGTCGCCGCGTCAAACGGCACGAGATCGTCGATTCCCTCGCCGACACCCACTTCCACCACGGGAAGGTTCAGTCGTTTCTTGATGGCGAGCACAATCCCCCCCCGAGCCGTGCCGTCGAGCTTTGTCAACACAATTGCGTCCAGTTTCGCGACCTCGCCGAACACCTCCGCCTGCGTGATCGCGTTCTGACCGGTCGTTGAATCGACCACCAATAGGGACTGCACGGCCCCTTCCTCGACATGCTTGTCGACTGTCCGCCTGATCTTGCCGAGCTCGTTCATCAGATTGACCTTGTTCTGAAGACGTCCTGCGGTGTCGACGATGACAATGTCGTGCCCTTCCGCTTTTGCCCTGGCAAGACCGTCGTAGACAACACTCGACGGGTCCCGGCCCTCCTGCGCGCCCTGGAAATCCGCGTCGGCACGCTCGGCCCAAACCTTGAGTTGATCGATCGCGGCCGCACGGAATGTATCGCATGCAACGATGAGGACCTTCCTGCCTTCGCGGCGATAGCGCTTCGCGAGCTTCCCGCATACTGTTGTCTTGCCGCTTCCGTTTACGCCGGTGAGGAGGAGCACGATCGGACCTGGCAGACCCGACGACTGAGCGCTCTCAATTGTGAGAGTCCGAGTATCGCTGACAAGATCTCTGGCGATCAATTCGACCAGAAGGTCGCATGCTTCCGCAGTGTCCTTCGCTCCGCGCGCGCCTACCTCACGCCTCAGCTTCTTTACCATCTTGTCGGCGACATCCATGCCGATGTCGGTTTCGATCAGGACTTCAAGGATTTCGTCATAGAAATTCTCATCGATGCCCCTTCGGGCGGCAGCGATGGTGTTGATGCGCTCGGCGACCTTCTGGCGTGTCTTGGAAAGGCTCCCCGCGAGCTTCTGAAGCCACGACTCGCGCGTGGGGGCTTCTTCGGGTTGGGCCTCTTCGGGCTTCTCTTCTGTGTCCTGGGCAGATTTTTTACGGAACATGTCGAACATAACGGGTTTTCAGCGCGGGTAGTATAGCATCGATTGTGAGTTGCCGACCGCTGGAAGCGGTCGGGACGTAAACCCCACTGCTGGAAGCAGTTGGCACGCTGGAAGCAGTTGGCACGCTGGAAGCAGTTGGCACCTTGGAAGCAGTTGCACCAGTCAGCATGTTGTTTAAAAGGGTGAGGTCAGCTCGCGGCGCCGAGGGCTTCCTCTATGCCTTCTTCCTTGAGTTTCTTCAGGTCCACCGACACCACCTGCGATGCTCCCCCCGATCCCATCGTCACCCCGTACAGCCTGTCCGCGCGCTCCATCGATATCTTGTTGTGCGTGATCAGAACGAACTGCCGGTCGGGGAATTCCCTGCCCAGGTAGTCGAGAAACTTCTGCGTGTTCACGTCGTCAAGCGCCGCCTCGACCTCATCCAGAATGGTGAAACTCGACGGCTTGACTTTCAGGATCGCGAACAGAAGCGCGAGCGCGATAAGCGACCGCTCTCCGCCGGAGAACTGGAGCAGATCCAGTTCGCCCTTGCCGGGGAATTTCACTTTCACGTCTATCCCGCTTTCCAGCGGATCGGTCGGATCGGTGAGGCTCAGCTCGCCCGACCCTCCGGGGAACAACGCCGCGAATACCTCGGCGAATCGCTCCTTCGCCTCGTCGAACGTGCTCGTGAACGCCTTCTCGCTCTCCCTCTCGACCTCCACAAGGGCTTCCCTTAATTTCTCTTCGGCTTTGATCAGGTCCTCACGCTCACGTTTCAACTCCCGAAGTCGCCGAGTCGCAAGCTTCTCCTCCTCGATCGCGAGAGGATTGACGCTCCCGAGCTCCTCAAGATCGACCCGTATCGAGTCCAGCTTCTCCGTAAGCTCCTTCTTCGACGGGATATCCTTCCCCCTCATCTCGCCCGACCGTATCCGTTCCGCGAACTCAGGATGCTCATCGAGGTCCTTCTCAAGTGATTGAAGTCCGATCCTCAGTTCTGCAAGACGGACCTCCTGTGTGTGAACCGACGACTCTATGCTGTCGACCGTCTCCCGCGCTTTCTCCAGGGCCAGCTCCGCATCCTCTACAGCCTGCGTCAGCGCGTCGATTCTCCCCGCGGCCCCTTTTTCCTTTTCCTCGAGCTCCGGAAGGCGCTCTTCAAGCGACGTTCGGAGCTCTATCGCCTTGTCCAGTTCCTCCGACGTTCTTCGCGCCTCATTGCGAATTTCTTCCAGTCGATAGTTTCTTTTCTCGATCTCCTCCTGAATCGAAGCGATCTCGTCATCGAGCCTTGAAATCTCTTCACGCGCCCGCTCGGCTTCCTCCCTGTAGCTGGCCTCCTCTACCACCGCCCGCTGCACTCTTGCGCGAAGGTCCTCCACTTGCGCGCTGATCGAGGGAAGCTCCTTCTCGATGCATTCGAGCGCGTCCTCGGAGTCAACCCTCGCGCGCTTGACCGCTTCGGTTCCCTGCGACGCAAGCCTCGCGTTCTCCCGGCACCCCTCGCATTCTCCCCGGATCTCCGACAGCTTTTTCTCGCTCGATGCAAGCTCCTTTTTCGCCTGATCGATGCGCTCCGAGCACTGCCGTCGTACGGCGATGTTGCGGCGGAGGTTGTCGCGAATCTCATCCGACCTCGATCGCTCTCTTTCAAGCTCCGATTCGAGACGGGCGATCCTTCGCTTCAACTGCTCCGATCGCGCCTCAGCCTCGGCCGCTTTCCACCTGCGGTTGACGATCAGGCCGTCGAGTTCGGCAAGACGGGCACGTCTTGTGAGAAGCCCCCTCGAGCCTCCGGTATCCGATCCTCCCGACACGAACGCTGGCGGACGGAAGACGATGCCCTCGGAGGTCACGAGAGCCCTTGAAACCCGCTCGAAGTCAACATCCTGAAGCGTCTCGACCATCCGCGCTCCCGCGAGAAGCATTGCCGGCACCGGCTCAAGCTCGGGATCGATTGAGCAGGCGTCAAGAAGCCCCGGATCGTCCGGAAGTATCCCAACGTTTGGCACAAGCTCCAGCACTATGCATGTTACCGAACCGAGGTTTTCCTGCCTGGCAATGCTCACCACTGCGTACGCCTGGTCCAGCGTGTCGCAGACAAGAAACTCAAGCGAATCCCCAAGTGCTCTTTCAATCGCCTCTTCATAGCCCGGCTGGACACTGATAAGCTCCCCGAGCGTCCCTCTAAGGCCGGGGAACTCCTCGCGACGCTCCAGAATCGACCTTACACCTTCGGCGTATCCTTCACCTGACAATTCAAGCCGCCCGAGAAGCTCCTGCTCGTTGGTGAGTGCAGCGATTTCCGTCGATGCCGTCCTGTGGGCGTCCGATGCCTCTGCATGTTGCCCGCGAGTGTTTTTCAGCTCCCTGAGAAGTCCGCTGAGCCGACTCTCATTTTCCGCCTTTTGATTCTGTAGCTTTTCGTATTCCCCTGACAGCCGGGATTCGTCCTTCTCGATTTCCCCGATCTCATCTCGCAGCTGATCGGCC
>CAYLVL010000076.1:0-6447 GCA_964387135.1 uncultured Planctomycetota bacterium | reverse complement strand
ATCCCTTGCGAAGAACGAACCCTCGCCCTGGAGGCGCTCCACCCGTCCCGCAAGACGCTCCCTTTCCCGTCTGCACGAGCGAAGATAGGACCATCGACGCGACAGGAATAATTCGTAGTCCAGCCTTCTTCTCTTTGCGCCTATTCGCTCTATCTCCGCGCGCTCCACGGTTCCTGCTAGCTCGTCCTGTCTTGCGCGCAGGTTCTTGATACGTTCCCTTCGATCCGCAAGCTCGCTTTCGTGCGTGCTGATCAGAGTTCCGAGATGCTTGTCCGCCTCCGTAAGTCTGCGCTCTTCGGCCCTGGCGCGATCGAGTTCCCTGCGACCCTCCTCGCATTCCGTCAGGATGGAAGCGTTCTCCTGCCGCGCTTTCTGCAGGTTTCGCCTGGCTGATTGCAGGTTCTTCGCCGATTCTTCTCTGGCCTTGCCGGCGTTATCCAGTTCCTCGTTAAGGTCCTCGAGACGTTTCTCATGACGTTCGAGATTTCGTCTCGCGAGAAGGTACTCCTGTGCCGCAAGATGAGCCTCGGCTTCATCGCGGGCTTGGGCAAGCTCGGCATGACGTTTTGCCGCCTCCGCCTGTACCTTGAGTCCGTCGGCCCTCACCGATATCTCTCCGACGAGGTCCTCCATGCGCTGGTAGTTGCGCGCGCACTCGTCAAGTTGCCCAAGAATTTTCCGCTTGTTTGCCTTGAAGTCGCTTATTCGGGCAAGGTCTTCAAAAACAAGTCTTCGATCTGCGGGAACGAGTGACAGGAACCCGTCAATCTCGCCCTGTCCAACCACGCTGAGGCTTCCCAGTCCGAAACCCATCCGCGACATGAGCGCCCGGACGTCCTTCAGGCGCGCGGTGCGACCGTTGATCGCGTACACACTCTCGCCGGAGCGGTAGTAACGTCTTTCGATCTCCCACTCGCCGGGCTCGTCGTCTGATTCAGGTTCCGGATTGTCGACCTTGATGATGACCGACGCGAATCCGGCTCCGTCGCCCTCGCCGTCCGCCGGTCGAAAAACCGCCTCAAGTCCGGACGATGCCCGGATCGATCGCGGGGACTGGTCTCCAAGGACCCACTTCACGGCGTCCACCACGTTCGATTTGCCGCTGCCGTTCGGCCCGACAATCGCGGTGAACAGACCGTCGAACTTCAGGTCCGTGCGGTCCCTGAATGACTTGAATCCCTCGAGCGTTATTTCCTTAAGGAGTGGTTCCACTCTCCACCCTCGCGTTTCTGTTGCTTATTTCAGCCTATTTTAATCGTCAATTCCCGCGATTCAAGGAATGGATCATCATTTCTTCCTGCGCGACCTCCTCTGGGCTTTTTTCATCTCTTTTTCGTATGCCTGCTGTGCCGCTTCCTGTTCGGCTTTCTTCTTGCTGCTGCCCTTGCCTTTTCCAAGCACCTTGCCCTCATACAGCACCTGTACCGCGAATTCCTTGTTGTGGTCGGGACCCCGTTCCCAGATTACCTCGTACTCCGGCGTGTGTTTGTACTTGTGCTGCCAGTATTCCTGGAGACGCGACTTGAAATCCGCCGGGCCCTCCATTTCCTTCAATCTGAGAGTTTCCTCTCTAAGGTGCCTGAGCACGAACGCGCGCGCCTTGCGATAGCCCCCGTCCGCGAAAACGGCACCAACCATCGCCTCGAAACAGTCTGCCAGGATCGATAGCTCCACCTGTCCGCCTTCACGAGTCCTGACCGTGTCAACCCTGAGATGCCTGTCGAAACCCAGCTCCAGGGCCTTTGCCCCGAGAGTCTCGCGGCTTACGATAATCGCGCGAATCCTCGACAGATCCCCCTCTTCCTTCTCGGGAAATCGCTTGTACAGAAAATCCCCGATTACCATGCCGATTATGCTGTCGCCCAGGAACTCGAGCCGCTCGTAGCTGTCGAAATGGGTTTTCGCCGCTGAGACATGCGTGAGCGCCTGCCGGTAAATCGATAGATTATCGAATTCTATTCCCAGCTTTTTGAGGAAACGGGCGAATCTGGACATAAGATTGATTCAGGACAGAAGCGATATAGCCCAGTCCGTCTGCCTGCGTGCTATTGTACATCAAACGAAGTTTTGATGCCTGCTAGAAGTCGAACCCGATTCCTGCAAGCTCGGAAAGAGCTTCTGGAAGCGTCTCCCCGCATGGCCCAAGGACGCTCTTATCGCAGATTGCGCTCAACGGGGTCGGCTCGATGTTGAATTCCATCACGTAGGCGCCAAAAACCTTCGCCACCTGCGCGAATCCCGCCGCGGGATAGACTATCCCGCTGGTTCCGATAACAAGGAACAGATCCGTCTGCTTGGTGCGTCGATCCGCTTCCTGCACGATCTCCGGATCGAGCATCTCCTCGAAAAACACCACGTTCGGCCTCAAGACCGACCCGCAGATTTTGCATATCATCGGGATTTCCTTCAGGGGGACATCGGTGTTCTCAAACGGAGTGCTGGTGCATGCTGGATTGGTGCATCGCACCGACCAGATCGAGCCGTGCAACTCGATCACTCTTTCGCTTCCCGCCCTCTGGTGCAATCGGTCGATATTCTGCGTGATCACGACGACATCATGTCCCGACTTCTCCAGTTGAGCGAGAGCCTTGTGCGCGGGATTCGGCTCGCACGAGGCCATGTTCACCCGTCGATCGTTATAGAACCGCCATCCCTTTTCAGGGTTCGCCAGGAAGCCCCGCGGCGTGGCCAGGTTCGCTACAGTCTCGTCGCTCCAGAGACCTTCCGGACCCCTGAATGTAGGTATCCCGCTCTCTGCCGATATGCCCGCACCACTGAGTACGGTGATCTTGGTCGTCTCGGTGATCACCGGCGGATCTCCGCCGGACTTCTCGTAATCGTACTCATGCCCCAGGTCATCCGTTCCCCAGACGCTCATTCATGAACCTCTTTTCCGCAGTTTTCATTTCGCACGGTTGGCATCCCGAATCTGCTGTCCGCCAGTGGCGGGCGATCCTGCCGGCCGGCAGCGGGCGCTCCGCTAAGGGGCCGACCGAATTGTACCCGCGCCGATCACCTCATCGCCCGCATAAAACGCCGCGACCTGTCCCGGCGTGATCGCCCTGACCTCTCTTTCAAGCCGAACCGTGCCGGTGCCGCCTTCTCGAAGGTTCACCGAACCGGATACCGGGGGCGTTCGATACCTGACCTGAACCTCAACTTTCTTCAATCGAGACTCATCGCGTCCCGGCTTGATCACAGAGATGTCCTCTACGGAGAACTCAGACGAGTAGAGATCCTCCTCGCCGCCGACGATCACCCGGTTCGCATCCGCATCGATACCCACCACATACGTCCTTTCCTCCATGCCGCCCGGTACCCCCTTGCGCTGCCCGATCGTGTATTGCCGGATTCCATCATGGCGCCCGATCACTTCTCCGTCCCGGGTCACGATGTCGCCCGGTTCGCTTGATACTTTTCCTGACTCGAGAGCCGGTCTGTCAACTCCCAAGGCAAAAAAGCACAAGTCCTGAGATTCCTCTCTGTCAACAGCATCCAGACCGGCTTCTGCGGCTGTCTCGCGAACATCTTCTTTCGTTTTCCAGCCCAGCGGGAAAATAACCCGGTTGAGCATGCTCTCGTTCAGGAAGGCGAGGAAGTAGGACTGGTCCTTTTCTTTGTCAACGCCTCGAAGAAGATGAATGCCGCTCTTATCTTCAACGATGCGTGCGTAGTGGCCGGTAGCGATAAGAGTGCACTCAAGCTCGTCGGCGTATTCAAGCAAGGCCTCGAATTTCATGAAACGGTTGCAGAGCGCGCATGGATTCGGTGTTCGACCGCGAGCATATTCATCCATGGCGGGGCCCATGACTTTCTCTCTGAACAATTCGGAAAGATCCAGCATGTAGTGCGGGATTCCGATCCGTGCGGCGGTTTTCCTTGCGTTTTCCGCAGCCTTCTCCGGGCAGCGGTTGCGATCTCGTTCATTTTCCTTCCCCGGCTCGATATCGATCAGTCGCAGCGTGACTCCCACGACCTCAAAACCCGCTAGCGCGAGCCTGTAGGCGGCGACGGATGAATCCACGCCGCCGCTCATCGCAACAAGCACTCGCGTTCCAAGCGGGAGATTTCGCATCGCCGCATCGGGCATACCGATCAGATTATAGCGCCTTCACGGGGTTTCCTCAGGTTGTAACGGTGCTTTTGACACGATCATAGACAGCGGGGAAAACCTCAGCAAACCTGGCCACATCCTCGTCCGTCGTTGAATATCCCATGCTGAGCCTGAAAGAGCTCAGCGCATCGATCCTGTTCAGCCCGATCGCGGTTAGCACGTGGCTCGGCTCCACACTGCCTGTCTGACATGCGCTCCCGACACTCGCGGCGACCCCCTCGCGGTCAAGCGCGAGGACAAGGGATTCGCTGTCGACACCGGGCAGCCTGACGTTCAGTACAGCCGGGACACATCTCGACTGGTCTCCATTGGTGCCGGCATCCCGCTCGGTCCCGGAAATGCACTCCCATAACCTTTCCTTGTAGCCCTTCAGACGCTTGCCCAGTTTGGGAAGCTCCTTCACCGCTTCGGCAACCGCGACAGCCAGCCCGACAATGCCGGGCACGTTCTCGGTGCCCGACCTGACCCCGTATTCATGCGATCCCGCGCAAATGCTCTCCAGGTACGTGCCCTTCCTGATGTACAGGAACCCGGTTCCCTTAGGACCGCCGAATTTATGCCCCGCTGCGCAGGCAAGATCGATGCCTGTTTTCGCGAAATCCACCGGTGTCTTACCGATCGCCTGTACGAAGTCGCTGTGAACAATGATGCCTTTGGGGGAGCAGATATCAACGACCCTCTCCAGATCCTGGATCGTGCCGATCTCGTTATTGACTCGCATGACGCTGACCAGGACCGTGTCATCTCGAATCTTTTCCTCCAGCTCATCGAGCCGGACCATCCCATCGCTGTCGATTCCCACGATTTCCTTTTCGGCACCCATTGCGCTTTCGAGAAAATCGAATATTGCGTGGGTGGCGTGATGCTCGAACGCGGTGGTGATGATGTGTTTCCCGCGATGACGATTCCCTGCGTACGCCCCGACAAGCGACAGGATCATCGACTCGGTTCCGCCGCTCGTGAAGATGATCTCGTCGGACTGCGCTCCAAGGGCGCCGGAAATCGTGTCGCGCGCATTGTCGACGGCGGAGCGCGCTTCCCGTCCGAGCGAGTAGACACTGGACGCGTTCCCGTATTTCTCGCTGAAATACGGTTTCATCGCCTTCAGCGCGCTCTGGCGCAGCGGTGCTGTCGAGCCATGGTCAAAGTAGGCCACTCGTTCGGTCACCCGGAACCTCCGAAAGCTGAAACGCCTGGAAAGTGGCGTGTTATGCCTTTTCACGGAAACGTCCGCTCGTCAATCCGGCAGGTGCTCGTCGAATTTCTTCTTATAGGCGGCCTTGGGCATCACGCCGACGACAGTATCAGCGACGTTGCCGTTCCTGAAGAGGAGAAGCGTGGGAATGCTCATGACGTTGTAACGGCTGGCGATGTCCTGGCTTTCATCCGTGTTCAGCTTGGTGAAGACGATCTGGCCCTGATACTCATTGTCGAGCTCTTCCATGATAGGCGTGATCATGTGACATGGTCCGCACCAGGGCGCCCAGAAATCCACAACCACCGGCTGGGACTCCGACAACTTGATAACTTCTTTTTCGAAATCGGCGCTGCCAATTTCCTTGATAGCCATTAACGGCCTCCCTGAATCGTTTGTCTCAAGGGCCCGCAAGGCCCTTCTCTATGGTGGCTCTCGGCCGTATAGTATTGAAAAGGCCCGACTGTAAGGGCTTTGTTTGGACTCTGCCGAAGCAGATTGGGGTCCTGACCGACTCATGCGTCGGGGCGCTTGGCCTCGCCCGAATCAGGATTCCACCTGACCTCGGATTTCCACCGAGGCCGTTGACAGGGGTGGCCTTCGACACATCGGGCGCTGACAGGTCCCCTTGACCATTGGTGTTAGAGTCAAACTCTATGACACCCGAACAGTCGGGTCACCTGATATTAGCACGGTCTCCCCGATCTTGGCAACATCATCCTCGCAGTCCCTGGATGCATCCTGAAACCGCTGACGACGGCTAATTCATGCTTGTCCCAGGACCTCTCTTCTTGCTCCGGACCTTCTTGATATTCTCTTCAAGGGACTTGCTCAGCGTCATCATCCCCTGTGGTGTAAGAGCAATCTGGGTGTGGACCACGAATTCCCCCGTCTCGGGCTGGAACACTCCGAACTTGATTACTCCGTGAGTCGGAGCAAGTGTGATGCCGAACATGTCGGAGAATTTGACTTCCTGCGAGCTCGGGCTCATCACGACCTTCACTTTGCGTCGCTGTCCGCCCGGAGGTCTATCGCCGGGCTTCCCCGGCTTGTGCTCATCATCCCCGCCCTCGTCGTCTTCCGGCTGTCCGGGGAATCCCGGGATGTCAAATCCGTCAGGTGGCTTGCTCATATGATC
>CAYLVL010000075.1:1493-10455 GCA_964387135.1 uncultured Planctomycetota bacterium | reverse complement strand
GGCTCCCAGCAGGCGTCGACGGCATAGTTGAACCTGATTATGAACTTGTCATCCTCGACAGGGAACCAGATCTCGTAACGCCGCAGGTTGTTCGCTCCGGGCGAGAAAACGGCCCGGTCGGCAAGGCTGATGCCGTCCGGATGCTCGTTCTTGCCCAGATCGTCGGCGAACAGCTTGTAGCCGTTGAGCGTGCAGTTGTAGTTGCCGATGTCGTAGCTTATCCCGAACTTGCCGTCGCGGTAGGAGAAGATGTTGTCGCCGTGATGGAACTCCACAGGATTCCACCATCGCGTCCAGCCGTCCGCGTTGATGAGATGCGTCTCATCGGGGAGCGCCGCGACAATGGTGCCATCATCGAAGTCACTCCATGAACCTGAGCCGATAAGAACGCCTCGCACATCGAAGCCTGCGAGATTCGGTTTGTCCGGGAACGGGTGAGCCATGCCGACATCCAGTCCGATCGTGTTCTCCGCCTTGTTGACATCGAAGTTGGTGAACGAGAAATTGACCGGCGGCCCGTCAACGAACTTGCTGACGTTGAGATGCATGTCGCCCATTCTCAGCGGGATCGCATCGAACGATTCCTGCTCGATATCGATCACCCATTCATATAGGCCCCAGAGGGTGCGTGGCGATGCGGTCGAGCCGGCATCGCGCGTCGGGGATGTCAGCGACGCGTCTGACGGGCTGGTTTGGGGAGCGAGGGGATGGTCGCCGGATGAGCAGCCGAGAGCGAACAGCGCCATCGCGGCCACCAGGATTATCTTTCTCAACATATCTGCCGTGGTTCCTCCTCGTTGATCTGATACTGCGGCAAAGCCGATCGTGTTTCAGTTATCGGCTGCAAGGGCGGGCCGGGCCATCTTTGAAACGGATTCCGGATGGTTTAAACTCCTGCAAAGGCCACGGGCCCGCTCAGGAGTTTAGATTAGGAAATTGAGAGGATTCTTACAAGGATTTCTCTCTATTATGTCAATCCTGGAACCATGCCGGGAGACCTCGGAAAATATCCGGAGATCATAATATCACATCCGGGTACGGATTTCGATTCGCTTGCCAGCATGTGGTGCGCCCATCTGCTCAATCCGTCGCGCCCGATTGTCATGATCGCCGGCGCCGACACCAACGTGCGCGAGTTTCTCGCACTGTACGGTGCCGAATTCCCGAGATTGAAGCTTAAGGAAGTCGACATCGCCGCAGTCAGGCACCTGACCGTTGTGGACTGCTCGAGCAGGAGCCAGCTTGGCAGGATCGAGGGTCTGCTGGACCGCGACGATGTGCATGTCGAGCTCTGGGACCATCATCGCGAGGAAAGCCCGGATTTCCGGGTGGATACCAGGCACTATGCGAAGGTCGGGGCGAACACGACGATGCTGGTCGAGAGGCTTTCTGAGGAGGGCATACCTGTTTCGCCACAGGAGGCGACTCTTCTTCTTCTCGGCATCTACGAGGATACCGGAAGTTTGCGTTTCCCATCGACAACTTCCGAGGACCTGAGCGCGGCGGCATGGCTTCTGAGGGCCGGAGCGTCGCTGGACATGGTCGACAGGTTCCTGACGATCCGCCTCAGCCCCGCCCAGAAGGAGCTTCTGACCGCGCTGGGGCTCAACAGCCAGGTGGTTGAGGTCAGGGGAGTGCCGATACATGTAACGCAGGCCAGCGCGACCGAATTCGTTGACGAGATAGCATTCCTCGCGAGGAAAGTCCAGGAAACGGAAAACGCGGACGTTCTCTTTGCGCTGGTGCAATTGCACGATCGGGTGTTTATCGTTGGAAGGAGCCGTATTCCCGCGGTGGATGTCGGGCGGATACTGTCGACGTTCGGCGGCGGGGGGCATCCACAGGCAGCGAGCTGCCTTCTGAGGGGAACCACCCATTCGGTGGCGTTGCAGAGGCTTCTTGATGCGATACGGGAGCAGGTGAAGCCCACGACCATCGCAAGAGACATTATGACGAGCAACGTGAGGACGATCGATCCCGAGGCGTCCATTGAGGATGCGCACACAATCATCGCGAGGACGGGATACTCTGGACTTGTGGTCGTGGATAACGACAGGAAGGTGGTAGGAATTATCACCCGGCAGGATACCGCCAAGGCGTTGCATCACGGTCTGGGACATGCCCCGGTGAAGGGCTACATGCTGCGCGAGCCAATTACCATCAGCGAGGGAACGAGTCTCGGCGAGATTCAGAACATCATCATTGACAAGCGGGCCGGTTTCCTGCCGGTTATATTCGGCGGTCGCCTTTCAGGGGTTGTTACGCGCACGGATGTCCTCAAGGCGCTTCATGAGAGATACGCTCCGCCGATGATGGTGGAATCCCGCGAGAACGGCAAATCCTCAGACGAACTCGGTCAGGAGCTTCTGGCAAAATTGCCCAAGGACCTCATAGACATGCTTGCCGTGGCCGGGGAGATTGCCGACTTCATGGGAGTCTCGTGCTATCTCGTAGGCGGGATAGTGCGCGACCTTGTGCTTTCTCTCAGGAATATCGACATCGATCTGTTGATCGAGGGAGATGGAATCGAGTTTGCTCACCATCTCGCGAGGGAGCTCGATGGTCGGGTGATCGAGAATCCCAGGTTCCGCACGGCCAAGGTGCTTCTCGATAACGGGTGGCATATCGACGTGGCCACCGCGAGAGAGGAATTCTATCTCAGGCCGGGAGCGCTTCCGGAGGTGGCGGCGGCGGGAATCCGGGACGATCTTGTCCGCCGGGATTTCACCATCAACACGCTTGCAATCAAGCTTAACGCGCGGAAATGGGGCTTCCTGATCGACCATTTCGGTGGCCTGGCGGATATCAGAAACGGGCTGATAAGGGTCCTGCACACGTTCAGTTTCGTTGATGATCCGACGAGAATCCTCAGGGCGCTGAGGTTCTCGGAACGATGCTGCTTCAAGCTGGAGAGCCAGACCGCCGAGCTTCTGGGAAGGGCGCTCCTCGAGGGACGCCTGGATGATGTCAGCCCGGAGAGGATTCGGGACGAAATCCTGCTCTGCCTTGAGGAGGACGAGCCATGGCCGGTCATAAGGCGGATCTGCGAGGAAGGCGTCCTGGGGATCCTTTACCACCCGCTGTATCCGCCGGAGTGCCTGAGATATGCGGACGATCCCGTCAAGCCGGCGCTGAAGTGGCTTTCGGAGCATGTCTCCGAGAGAGAGATGCCTTCGAAAAGCATGACCTATCTTGCCATGCTTCTTTCGGGTACGGAACATCACGAAGCGGAGGAGTTCGTCAGGAGATATCACTTTGATCGTCACGCCCGCCGTCTCGCGGGGATGCTGCCCGCTTTCCTGAAGGCAAAGCAAGCTCTAGCCGTTCAGGACGCCAGGCCGAGCGAGATCGCGACAGCCGTCGAGGGGCTTCCCGCGGAATACTGGGCGCTTCTTGTAGCTGAGAGGCGGGATGAAAGCCCCGAGAAGATAAACATGAGGCGTTATCTTGGCGAAATCCGCAATGTGGAGTGCGCGGTCAGTGGAAAGGATCTGATAGAGGAGGGATTCGAGCCGGGACCGGGATTCTCGAAAGCGCTCGACAAGATCAGGCGTGCGAAGATGGACGGTGAGGTCGGTACAAGGGACGAGGAACTGGCGATGGCAAGGGATATCCTCGAGAAAGCGGATTAGGCCTCAATGAGGGGACATCCTTACGGTCTTGAGAAGAGGTAGCAGTTCCATGTCTCCCCGCCGAAATAGTCTGCGGCTCCGTCTTTGTAGAAATGCAAAAGGCCCTGGATCGGGTCCTTGACCTCGATCAGGCCGAATTCGGGCATTGCCTTTATATAGGCTGCGTGACGAATCCCGCTGTAACGGAATATTACGATCGCCGGAAGATTCCCCGCGAAGAATTCATCGAAATCCATTCTTTTATTTAAGACCTCGAATCCGTATTTCTCTCCCGCCTTGATTATTCCGCTTCCGCTGGTCCCACGGATATCGGTACCGGCGATAGTCGCAACTTCGTAGGTCGTAGTCTGCACTCCCTGGTCCTTGAGCAGCATGACAATGCTGGCCGGCACGCAGGTGTAGTTGGTTTCCTGCTGAAGAGTACCATCGGGATTCCATCGATCCGTATATTGCGCAAGATCGTTCATAGCCGCTGCGCGCGCCCAGACATCCACGCTCAACCATGCCAGCCCGAAAAGCGCAAGAGCGATGCACCATACGGCCCACTGGGGGAGTTTACCCTTGACCTGGAAGCTTTTAAGGCTGTTGTCAATGAGCTTCATAACCGCTCTACATGGTCCCCCTTGGCTCAATTCTACCATCATCGACTGATAAGACCCTGATAAAGACGGATGGGATCGGCAAGCATCGATTGGATAGGGCTTTCTACGGAAGGCATCTCGGAGGGGCGAGGCTATTACGGAGGGGCGACCTCCCGGTCGCCCGGAGGGGCGGCTTGCAGCCGCCGGAATTCCCCGGTCTCACTACCCAGCGGATAGGGCGACTGCAAGTCGCCCCTCCGGGCGATAGAATATCGCCCTTCCAATCATAAGCGATAAAATATCGCCCATCCGGTATAATTCGCGTGTGGCAAGCTTCGTTACAGAAGCCATAGTTACCGCATCGCGCAAATATGGCGAAGCCGATCGTTTGATTACGCTCCTGACCCTGGAGAAAGGTCGCCTCGGTGCGATTGCCAAAAGCGCTCGGAAGCCCAAAAGCAGCCTGAGAGGCGCGACCGAGCCGTTTGTGAGAGCTGAATTCGAGCTCGCGGAGGGAAAATCACTCGACATCGTCAGGCAGGTCGAGATCATCGATCCGCATCTCGGTCTGCGCGATAGCTGGACCCGGCTCCAACTCGCGGGACATGTGGCGGAAATTGCCAACAGCATGAGCGTCGAGCGATTTCCCGACGCCGCGTTGTATGAGCTTGTGTGTGAGGCGTTGAGAGAGATCAGCGAGGGCCAGGCCGGCGCGGTCCTCAGGTTCAAGGCGGGGCTCCTTGACCACATGGGCGTCTTCCCTGACCTGTCGGGATGCTCCAATTGCGGCTCTGCGAAAGTAAAAGGGGATGTTCATCTTGACGTCAAGGGACACGGCTTCCTCTGTGCGGCATGTGCGAAGGAAAAGGCGGTGTATCGTCCTGTCCCGATGAAGGTGCTGTATGTGCTTCACGCTCTCAGAAACGGAGATGCGATCCCCGATGAGGGCGAGGAAATCCGTGACGTAGCGGAGGATGCGCTGACCGTTCTCCTCCAGACCTTCCTTCAACAGGGCTTCAAAACATCGAAAGCAGCCGGACAGGCGCGAAGCGCGGAAAATCGCAAGGATCACCGCAACACGGGCAAAGCCGACAATAAATCGGGCCGGGACGAGGCGTGAACCGCAGTGACGGGTACGGTATCTCGGAAATGTACGGCGACTGCGGCCATTTGAGCATGATAAGAGCGCGTTTCTGGACATTCGGGTTTCTCGCGATCCTTGCGGTGATGATCTGCACGTGCTCCAAGGAGACCAATCCCGCTGTGCCGGGAGCCCCGGAAGAGGACGTGATCACCATTGTGGATCGCAATCCTCTCATCCGTGTGGGACTTCTCTCATTCACTCCGCAAAAGCATCTTTACATTTCAGTGAGCCGGGGTACGTTCAAGTGCTATGTAGGCGAAAGCCTTCAGCCGTTCACCGACGCGATCTCCGGCGACATCCTGAAGTTCACCGGGACCGAGGAGACGATAGAATTGACTCCTCCCGGGGACGACACAGCGCGTGACCTGAGCAATGAGGTGGTTAGAATCGAGCCGGACCGGTCGGTCGAGAATGCGTTCGTCATGATTGGAACAAACCGGTCCAATCTCCGGTCGTATAGAGGCAAGATGCGACTCGTTCTTGAAGGAAAGACGCTCCTTGCGATCAACGAGCTTCCGCTCGAGGAGTACCTCCTCGGTGTCGTTCCTGCCGAGATGGACCCGGAATGGCCCGAGGAGGCTTTGAAAGCGCAGGCGGTGGCGTCGAGATCGTACGCCATATTTAATCTCAAGCGATACGACGGCAGGGGATTCGATCTGGCTGACGACGAGCGCAGCCAGGAATACGGCGGGGTCGATGTCGAGACCGATGCATCTGCCAACGCGGTGATGGAGACAACGAACCAGATACTGACTTACGAAAACAGGCTGGCAGTGATTGTCTTCCATGAGGAAAGCGGAGGACAGACCGCGAGCAACCTCGATGTCTGGCCGCACTCGGGCGAGATTCCGTACCTCGCCGGGGTCTCGGACGTTATCGGATTCACCGATTTCAGCTCGGGCGGACGATACGACTCGTGGTCGAGCTGGGCGGGATTCGAGGAACTCAGGACCGCGCTCAATCTCGACGGCGAGACGTTCACCGGAGAGTACCTGTCGTGCATCACGATTCTCGGTCGCGGAGAAAACGGAAGAGTGCAGACGGTCGACATCATCGGGGAGAAGAATTCGGTTGTGTCTGGAATGACTTTCATTCAGGTCCTCAACCGCAGGATTGAAGAGGATTTTGCACCCTCCAACCTGTTCAAGATCAAACTGGAGGGCGAAGGCTATCGTTTCACGGGATCGGGCAAGGGTCATGGCGTCGGGATGAGTCAGTGGGGAGCGTACCAGCGCGCGTCCAACCAGCAGACATACGAGTTTATCCTCAGTCACTATTTCCCCGGATGCGAGATCATCGAGATTCCGCTCGGGGGAATCGAGGTCGCGCACAACACCCGGATCGACACGATTCGGTAGAATCGTCCTGATAGGAGTGCCAGAATGCCGGATGCCGAAGCGCTATCGAGGATGCAACCTCCGGAGACAACCGCTGACTTGATGCACAGATGGAATGTCCGCATCCGGGCCGGAACCATTTGGATGAAATACCACTGGTTCGGCATCCTGGGTCTCGCAAGTCTCGTCGCGATCGGTTACTGGGCTCGAAATGATATCAACTGAGAAAGGCTCCTTTGTCCCCCATGCCGCAAACGGCGGACAGGCGCTGTATCGCAAGTGGTCGAGGAGAATCTCGTCCCTGGGGAGCGTCCTGAAGCTGTACTGGCCCGCGATGCTCTGCATGCTGGGCATGCTCGCGTTCTTTCTCTGGTACGAGTATCGCGTCCGGTTCCTGAAGCAGTCCTATTACTATCATGTGCCGGGTTACGAATTCTGGATGATCGGTCTGTTCTTCACTTACTTCGTGGTTCGGATGCAGCTCGCGTGCATGCCGGTGATTGTTGCGCTGCCTGATTTCGAGGAGCTCAGGTGGCCTTCACTGCGCACGACCGCAATCACAACCGCTGAGATGTTCGTGGCCATCGTCGTGCATACAGTTAGGCACAATGTGCTGGTCCTGGGACTTCTAACCTTGCTTGGCTTGATCATCTGGGCTGAGATAGACAATGCGTCGGGTGGAACCACCTGGTGGGCCTGGCATCCAATAGACTTCGTTTATGCCGCCATTGGAATCTCGTTGGTGGGTTTCTCGCTGAGCGGCCTCGGATACATCACGAGCATGATCCGGGAAAGGCCGATCGCGGTCATAGGAGGTGTCTTCGCCCCCATTATTCTCCTGATTCTTGTTGGGATAGGGATGTTCGTGGCGTCTATCCAGAATTACTATTTGAATGGCATGGATGGCTGGCTGTACCTGGTAGACATCCTGACGATGCTAGTCGCACCCGAGGGATATTACCTGTCGGGACTGGATTCAGGAGACGTGAGGTTTCCATCCGGGGCCGAGATGGGCATGGGATCTTTCACCGGCATCGAGGCGTTAATTTCATTTGCCATCTGGGGAATCGTCTGGATCGTCCTCACCCGCAAGCGCAGGTAATGGGGGTGTGGGAAGCGATTGCGAATCGGGATGGGGCGCGGCAAGCAGCGCCCCTACAGATGCCAGCCGGAGGCTGGCGGTCCTGCCGGCTGGCAGCCGGCGCTCCGAGAAAGGGCAAATACCCGTAGAGGCGCCGGTTGCTGCGCCCGGTTGAGGATGATGCTGTTCATGCACCTCCAGACGGCGCTATAATCAGCTCGGATGAATCCCAAACCGGACAGTCTCAATCTGACCGATGAACTCCTTGCCCGCGAGGAAGCCACCCTCTCTCAATGGGGCTTCCGCTCACGTGATTCAAAGGGTCGCAGGATTCCCGAATCCCCGGATGAAGTCAGGACGGCATTCCAGCGCGACAGGGATCGCATTCTCCACTCCAAAGCGTTCAGGAGGCTCAAGCACAAGACGCAGGTCTTTCTCGCGCCTGAAAGCGACCATTACCGCACCCGCCTGACGCACACGCTGGAGGTGACGCAGATCGCGCGCACGATCGGTCGGGCGCTCGGTCTGAACGAGGACCTGATCGAGGCGATCGGGCTCGGTCACGATCTCGGGCATACGCCGTTTGGACACGCCGGCGAGAAGGTCCTCAACGAGTGGTGCCTGGAGCACGGGATGGACGAGGGTTTCCAGCATCACATACAGAGCGTGAGGGTGGTCGAGGTTCTTGAGAATGACGGTAAAGGGCTGAATCTCACGCGCGAAGTGCTGGAGGGGATTCTGAAGCATACGAAGGGTCCGGACGATTACTCGCTGTCGCTCGATCCGGACGACACGCTTCACTGGGAGGGTCGCGTGGTGAAGGTGTCGGACCGGATTGCGTACGTGAACCACGACCTCCAGGACGCGCTCGCGGCCGGCCTTCTGGAGGAGAAGGACATCCCGAAGCGATTTGTGGATGTGCTCGGCGCGACGAACCGCGAGCGGATAGCGTCGATGGTCAAGGACATCATCGCAATCTCCATGGAAAGGGAGAGCCTGGCCCTGTCCGAGGAGATGGAGAACTCGATCAACGACCTGAAGGACTTCCTTTTCGACAGGGTGTATAACCATCCGGAGGTTCGCGCGCATGACGGCGCGATAAAGAGATGCCTGTACGGGCTTCTGGACACGCTTCTTGAAGATCGGGCGGTGTATGAGAGATTTCTGCGGGAATGGATGGATTCGGA
>CAYLVL010000075.1:0-1483 GCA_964387135.1 uncultured Planctomycetota bacterium | reverse complement strand
AAGACCGAGGGGCTGGAGCGGACAGTGTGTGATTACGTGGCGGGGATGACGGATCGGTACGCGATACGTGTAGCGGGGGAGCTTCTGCTGCCGGAGCCGTGGCCGGTACGGCGTGGATAGGACCGGCAGGGATGCCGGCGGTCCTGCCCGCCTGAGGCGGGCGTTCCGGGTTGTGTTATCCTTAGTCCGGTTAAATCGAGATGGCATCGATTCCCGAGAGCTTCATCGATGATCTGATCGCTAGGGTTGACCTTCGCGATCTTATCGGCCGCTATGTCACGCTGAAAAAGGTCGGCAGTCGCTACATGGGCGTGTGCCCGTTTCATGGCGACTCGAACCCGAGCCTGTCGGTTACGCCGGACAAGGGATTCTGGTACTGCTTCGGATGCCAGGCGGGCGGCGACGCGATCACGTTTGTCAGGAAGCAGGAGAATCTTGATTTCGTCGAGGCGGTCAGGTTCATTGCCGGGCTTTACGGAATCCCGGTGCCCGAGACCGCGGGCGATCCGCAGACGTCAAGAAGACGAATTCTCCTTGATATCAACGATCGCGCCAGGGACTTCTTCGTCAAGGTCCTCAAATCGAAGTACGGTCGCCCGTTCCGCGACTATCTCCAGAAGCGTGGTTTCAAGGGTGAGACGGTCCTTGCTTACAAACTCGGCGCGAGTCTCGGCGGGTGGGATAACCTCTCCAAGAGGCTTCTGAAAGGCGGCTTTAAGGAGGAGGAGCTTGTCGAGGCCGGGGTCGCGCTCGAGAGGAAGGGTGGTGGGGTCTACGACAGGTTTCGGGGAAGGCTGATGATCCCGATTGTCGACACGCTCGATCGCACGCTCGGTTTCGGTGCGAGGGCCATGGGAGACGATGAGCCGAAGTACATCAACTCGCCCGAAAGCCGCCTGTTCAAAAAAGGGAGGGTGCTTTTCGGACTCGATCTCGCCAAAGGCGCGTGCAGGTCCACCGGGCAGTTGATCATCATGGAGGGCTACACCGATGTCATGCAGGCGCATCAGGCGGGTGTCGAGAACTGCTGCGCCGTCATGGGCACCGCCCTGACCACCGAGCACCTGCCGCTGCTCGCGAGATTCGCTGGTGAGATTGTCCTCGCGTTCGACGGGGACGAGGCGGGTATCAGGGCCACAACAAGGAGCCTCATGACGCTGGCGGGATCGGATTTCGATGTCAGAGTGCTTTCACTGCCGCCGGGAAGCGATCCGGCCGATCTCATAGGCGCCGAAGGCGCTGACAGCTTCCGCAAGCGCGTTGAAGCCGCTCAGCAGGCGTCCGCGTGGCTTTTCGAGACGTATGGAGGGCCTGTCAGGGACAGGCCGATTCCCGACAGGCTCAGAGCCTTCGAGGAAGTCGCTCCCTACATCGTCGCGTTTCGGGCTCATCCCATCTGCGACGAGTTGGAGGAACGCGCGGCGGTGGGATTCAACCTCAACCTGTCGGCGTTAAGGACGGTCCTCAGGCAGGTGGAGAAAGG
>CAYLVL010000074.1:0-10500 GCA_964387135.1 uncultured Planctomycetota bacterium | reverse complement strand
AGCCAAAACTCCCAATGAATGATAACGGTAATAGCGCGAATCCTTCCGCGCTCGTTCTGACCAAGTCAATATTCGAGCCAAACACCTTGTACTGATCCCCTGCTCCGGGCAAAAACATACTGCCTAGCCTCCCAGTGCTGCTTTGTAGTCGGCAAGAAAACGCTCGATACCTGTATCAGTCAGGGGGTGCTTGAACATCTGCCCCAGCACCTTGAACGGAATCGTCGCGATATCGGCTCCAAGGGCGATCGCTTCCACCACGTGCCTTTGATGCCTGACGCTCGCAACAATGACTTCCGTCTCGAATCCATAGAAGCCGAATGCCTGTACGATTTCCTCGACGACCGCCATCCCGTCCCCGCCTATGTCGTCTATACGACCGACGAACGGGCTCACAAAGGTAGCACCCCCTTTCGCGGCAAGCAAGGCCTGAGTGACGCTGAAAACAAGCGTTACATTGGTCACCACGCCCTCCACGGTCAGGGTCCTGACCGCCCGTATGCCGTCGGGCGTAACCGGAACCTTGACTGCGACATTCTCCGCGACCTTCGCCCATTCCCGGCCCTCCTTCACCATTCCCTCGTAGTCCGTAGCCAGCACCTCGGCGGATACCGGTCCCGGGACGATGTCGCATATCTCCTTGACGGTCTGCTTGTAATCTCTCTTCTCTCTGGCAATAAGGCTCGGATTGGTCGTGACACCATCGAGCACGCCCCATCCCATGGCGGTGCGAATCTCTTCAACATTCGCGGTGTCAATGAAGAATTTCATCAAAAGCGCTCCTCTTGCGCATTAGCGGATGATTGTATCGTGGTTTCGTTCCCTTTTCAATTCAGCTGCGGAAAAATCCTACACTCTACTATCCATCATCGCGCAGATATCTTCGCCATACTTCTTCGGTTCGCAACCTCTTGAAGCGGAATCGAGCGTAAAGAGCTTTCGCAGCTTCGTTGTTTTCGTCGACATCCAGCTCGACCGAGCGCGGACCCGCATCATACACAGCTCTCAACCATCGCGACAATAGCGCCCTGCCCCACCCCTTTCGTCTTCTTGCTTCGGCCAGCCCAATCGAAACAAGATAGGCGCATTCGAGTGTCGGCGCGCTGTAGTCGGGCATGCGCTCGCCGAAGATATAGCCCGCCGGACTCCCGCCGTCCATCGCTACCAGCACCAGCCCCGGCTCGAACCCCCTGCCCTTCGCGACCTCCTCCCAGTCTTCTCTCTTCGGCGGAATATAGTCCCAGTGATCGCCGAACGCGTCGGCGAAAAGTCCCATCAGGATCGGGATATCGCTCATCCCATTCCACGTTCGTATCGCGCCGCCCGGCGGAAGACTGTGAATTGCCACGCTTCCCTTAAGAGGGAAGAGACGCCAGCGCTCGTACGCGCCCATCCGACTGAAGCCGGCCCTTGAAAACGCTTCTTTCCATGCAGGATACAAAGCCCGGCTCTCGACATAACCCGCCTTGTACTCAACGGCTCGACCGACCGCCTCTTCGATGACCAGATCGAGCAGACAGGAAATATCCGGATCGTCCGGGGAAAGGAACGGCCCACGGAGATAGACATGCGACGGCGCGGGTTTTGGGTAGAGCCACGAGAACGCGGCGGGCGAGGATATATCCGGGGAACCGGGACGAGCGGCGATGATCACGTCGCGGCGCGGATCGATTTCCGGGCGCGTGAATATCGACTCCCACCGCTCCGCGGGAAAAGGATAGAGGCCGTAAGCGGGATCGGCGTAACCGGAGTGCAGGTCGGCCAGTGATTCCAGCAGTGCGGGATCGTAGTCGATGAACACGGGCGTATGGTATCGAGGTATGGAGCGATGTGGCAAGCCCAAGGGCAAAGAAAGAGCCCACCTGGGGGCGGTGGGCAGTAAGCGGGAAAAGGTGCTAAGGAGGCTCTGTGGTTTATTTTGAGAAGGGCGAAGTATTCAAGAAATCCGGCCACGGATCGGGGGATACCGCAGCCGGAACGGACGTAGGAGATATAGGCCCTAAATTTCTGCTTCTCCCTTACGGGAGTCACTTCAAAAGGATGCTGCGCCGTACCAGACCCGCGTGCACCAAGTCACAAATCATGCCAAAAGCGCACGGGGAAGGATCGAGGTGCGCTAATGTCGGGCATGGCGCACAAATCGCGGCATTATGGGGACTTAAGAGAAGCTATACTGATCAAGCAGATGGTCGGGAGAGAGGATTTCGGCGCATTTTGCGACAGCGGAGCGGAAATACCGGAGCATAATGCACCTGAGAGCAGGAGACCCGGCATGCCGGTATCAGCCCGCCGGACCGAGCTCGTCGTCCCCGACCTCGTGGATTTTCTGCTGCTTTGCGCTCTCCGCCCATGCGGATTTGTCGACCACATTCTCGAGGGGCTCCCCGGCAAGATAATGACGCAGGTTATTGAGCCAGCCGTCATGCGTGCGGCGCCAGAAATGCGGCCCGATTCCGGATATGCGGGGAGTAATAAGCGTGCCCTCAAGACGCCAGAGATAGCTCTCGTCGGGCAGAGGCTCGCGCTCGAAGGAGTCGAGTCCCGCGCCGGCGATTAGATTATCCATAAGGGCCTCTACCAGCTCGTCCTCATTGACCGCGCTTCCGCGACCCACATTGAAAAAGTATGCATTCCTTTTCATCATCTTGAACTGGTCATAGCCCATGAGGTAGCTGGTGTCGCCGGTTTCGGGAACACAGCAGACGATGAAGTCGCACTCCTCCAACAGCACGGGCAGGTCCTCCGCTGGACCCAGATGGTCTACATAATCGGGCTTCGAGCTCGGGTCGCGCCTGGTGGTCGCCAGAACCCTCATCCCCAGGGCCTTGCAGCGTCGCGCGAGTTCCCTCCCGATCCTTCCCAACCCGATTATCCCCACCGTGCTGCCTTCCAGTTCCTGGAAATTGGGGAAGTGATCCCACGCCGTGCCTCTCGCCCAGTGCGCCCGCATCTGATTCCGAATGCAGATGTGAAGCTGGCGGGCGAAATAAAGCATCATGCCCAGGGCATGCTCGGCTATCGCCGCCGCCCTCGTACCGCGTGACATGGTCAGCGTAACATCGCTCTCCATGAATTCCGGAAAAAGCTGACGTCGGATATCGTCCGATGCTGAATGCAGCCATTTCAGCTTCCCGGCAATGGGGAAATGCTCTTGCGAAATAAACCAGCCGAAGAAAACCTCGGCATCGACGATATGCTTCGCAAGCTGCTCATCGCTGGCAACCGACACCACTTCGTGATCGTAGGCCAGCGCCCTGGTCTCGCCAAGCGCCCATTCGGGGTAGTTCCACAGTTCATAGCGATGGTCGTAAAGCTCGATTAGAATCTTCATTTCCTTGTCTCCGGGCGAGGTATGTTACCACACGCCGACATCGCTCTAAAGATTTCCGCGACTTGTCGGCTTATACTGTGCAGTGCAAATCAGAGAACGGCAAGTGACCCTCGAAATCGCACATTACTGGGCATGGCACCTGGAGCGCGCGAAATACATCGGCCTGGCGCTCCAGATTCTCGGCCTGTTCTTTTTCCTCGGGCTATGGTGGAACCAGGACCGGGGATGGCGATGGGCAAGATGGCCGATGATCGCTTACTTCGCCATACTGGGACTGGTGCGCTATGCGGTGTGGCTCTTATACCCGCTGATTTCGCCTTCACCTGTACCGTCAATGCGGGCGTTCATGATCCGATCGGGAGCGGTCGGCCTGCTTGTCTGCATCGCGATGATCGTCTTTCTCATGCTCGATTCAAAGAGGGAATGGGTGCAGTTCCGGCACTTCGGTCCCGAAGCATGGAACGAACGCACGCCGACGCTTCTACAATGGACGGGATTAATATTCGCGACGATCGCTCTCTATTCCCCGTTCGTTCCCCATCCTGCGGAACCGGGACTGACGCTCGTGACAAGCGGATTCCCAACATCATTCGGTGTCACTCTCGCACCGAGCATCCTCTACATCGCCGGACTTGTTGTCGCGGGATCGGGAACACCTTCGCGCGCGCCATGCATTTTTCTCGGCTTGGTGTCAGCGGTGGCATCGATGCTGAGCGAGCCGATCACGGTGCATGGGATCGCGCTGACGGCGGTTGGAGTCGGGATTGTGACAATCGGGATATTGTCCCCGCAACACAGGGCGATCGGACCCGGATGACGCTCGAAAATGATACAATGTCGGTATCATGTCTTTGGAACCAGAGAGTGACTCGTCCGAGCGACGGATCGGGGCGTTCGGGATACCTCGGTTCGCAACCGACTGGGACCGTCTTCTGAATGTCTACAACATCCAGGAATTGCCGGTACTGCCCGCCGACGGCGATCCCGGCAGCGAGGAGGTCCCCATCGGAGTCAAGGTGCTGAGGGAGTTCTTTCTGGACGCGGCCAGCTCGCATGCATCGGAAATATGGTTCGACTTCTCGCCGGAAGACGAAGACGCAGTGGACGTCTGCTTCACACCGGTGGGAAAGAGTACCACGGCGCTGAGGATACCGAAATCGCTGTTTTTCCGGGACGACAAGGAAATGGGCATCTTCGGTTTTCTGATGGACCGGTTCTCCGATGACGGCATGTTCGCTATATCCGAAAGCGAGTTCAGGGATAAACCAAAAACAAGTCCCTTTGACAGGCGCGGAAGAATCATACAGCCGACCACACCGCCGGACGCGGTAAACAGGCGGGAGGAAACCCCCGACACCATGCCCGGATTGAACGAAGTGGTCATCATCCGCGCGTTCAGGGTCAGCCTGAAAGGCCACAGCATACCGGAGGATCTGGTAGTGCAGATCTGCCCCAGGTTCTGGCACATGCCGACCGGCCTCACAATCGATTGAATTTGCTGCCCAGACGTTATTAACCTGTCTTGGTTCTAAGATGTCGACGCACGTTGGTCTTGTCCATCTGCCTGAGCTGCTCGAAAAGCTTCCTCTGCTCCCTGTTAAGACCGGACGGCATTACGACTTTGAGCTGGATGACCTGATCTCCCGAGCCCCATCCCCGAAGGTGAGGAATGCCCTTACCCTTGATTGTGATTCTCTCGCCGGTCGATGATCCTGCCGGCACGGTTACCGTAGTGTCGCCTGTCAACGTCGGCACTCGAATCTTCGCACCCAGAACAGCTTCGTAGAGAGAAACGGGCACCTCGCAGAAGAGGTTGTCGCCCTTTCGAACGAAGAAATCGTGCTCGGCGACCCTCGCGATTACATATAGATCGCCCGGCGGACCGCCGTTCGCTCCCGCCTCACCCATTCCCTCATATCGGACACGTGAGTTGGTGTCGACGCCGGGGGGGATGTCAACCTTGAGATTCTCCTCTTTCTCGATTACTCCCCTTCCTGCACACTCACTGCAACTGACAGGATTTACCTGGCCAGTGCCGCGACACTTCGGGCAGGTCTGTCGAAAGGTCATAAATCCACGAGTCTGGCCTACCGTACCGCGTCCCTGGCAAACCGGGCAGGTGACCGGCTGCGTGCCGGGAGCGCCGCCGGAGCCGTTACAGACCGGGCAGGTCACATGGCGACGGTATCTGAGGTTCTTCTTGACACCCTTGGCGACTTCCTCGAGAGTCAGATCGAGCACGAATTGCAGGTCGGCCCCGCGCCTTGCGGTCTGAGCACGGGCCCTGGTCCCTCCCATAGCGGCCCCGAAGAGATCCTCGAAAATGTCGTCGAATCCTCTCGCACTGCCGCGCGCGCCGGGACCGAACAGATCCTCGAAGTCGATCGTCATTCCGCCGGGATACCCTCCGGGCCCTCCCTGACCGGCCTGGAACGCGGCATGTCCGAAGCGGTCGTACTGCGCGCGCTTCTCGTCGTTTGAAAGAACCGCGTAGGCCTCGCCTACCTCCTTGAACCGCTCGGCCGCGGAGGGGTCGGGGTTCACATCCGGGTGCAGCTTCCTGGCCAGACGCCGGTACGCGTCCTTGATCTGCTTCTGAGTGGCTCCCTTGTCGATGCCCAGAACCTCGTAATAGTCGCGTTTCTCAGCCATATTCAGCCGTCCCGCCCTTAGTCAATCATCAGAATTCGTGATGTCTGCGGCGATCCAGCACCGAGAAGCCGAGTGACCGCAATATGTCACTGACAGTCTCGGCGACCTCGGGGGTCATCCTGTCTTTCGGAATCGGAACGATCTGCCTGAAGACTTCCTCCAGGGGCTTCAGATCGCCGCCGCAATCAACGAAATAACGGGCACGAGGCCCGAGAAGATCGCCGTAATCCGCCTTGTCGAAAGCCTTCGCCACGATATCGGCGGTGAGCTTGTACCTGTTGTTTCCCCACTCAAGGACAAGCTCCCTGACCGCGATATCGGCGGCTTCACCGTTGGAGTCCGCTTTGATCTCGCTCACTTCTGCCACTCCTCCGATTCGACCCTGATCTCCCTTCGGCTCTCGCGACGGGGCACGTCCACCATCAGCACCCCCTGCTCGAGCTTCGCGGTGACCCTGTCGTGATCCACATCGCCGGGAATCTCGAAAATCCGCTTGAAACTGCCGAAGCCACGCTCAAGCCGCACGAACTCCTCGTCCGCATGATCCCGGATGAAATCGCGCTTCCCCGATACCGTCAGCCTGTTGCCCTCGATCTTGAGATCGATGTCCTCGCGACTGATCCCGGGAACATCGAGAGTGATGGTTATGCCGGACGAGGTTTCATAAATGTTCGCAGCGGGACGGAAACTTCGCCCGGCTAGAAAGCCGGTCTCGGAGCGACCATACGGGCGATGTGTCTCGAACATGTCGCCCAGTTCTCCGATGAAGAAAGTCTGCTCATCGAAGGGATCCGGGGGATCGCGGTGTCCGGGTGGTTCAGCAGGCATAGCGTAATTATGATCGACAGCGCTCTGGACTTATGTACCGCATTAAAGCAATGCTGTCAAGTGATTTGAGTTGAGTGAATTAGACTCAATAGGGGTTCCGGGATCAGATGCGACGACCGACCACAGGAGCTATCCCCACCAGATCGGTCATGAGTTTATCAAATATCTCGAATGTAAGAGCCTGGCGGCTGTCGCATAGAGCGCGAGCGGGATCGGGATGGACTTCGACCAGGATGCCGTCGGCACCCGCAGCCAGCGCCGCTCTCGCCATCGAGGGTACCCTCTCGGCGGCCCCGGTGGCGTGCGACGGATCGACAATGACCGGAAGACGGGAGCGCTCCCTGATAACGGGGATCACGCCGATATCGAGAGTATGCCTGGAATGAGCGGAGAAAGTGCGGATTCCACGCTCGCAGAGGATGACGTTGGGATTGCCCTCGCTGAGAACGTACTCCGCCGCTCCCAGCCATTCCTCAAGAGTGGCGCTCATGCCCCGCTTGAGCAAAACCGGTTTCGCCTGACGTCCGGCCTCCTTGAGGAGCGGGTAGTTGTGCATGTTGCGGGAGCCGATCTGGATGATATCGGCGATTTCAGCGACCTTCTCAATGGCATCGGGCTCCATCGCCTCGGTCACCACGCCGATGCCCACTTTCTCCCTCACCCTTGCAAGCATCTCCAGACCCTCGCCACCGACGCCCTGGAAGCTGTAGGGGCTTGTACGGGGCTTGAAAGCGCCTCCACGAAGGAGCGACGCCCCGGATGCCCTGACCTTGCGGGCGGTCGCCAGCAGATCGTCCTCGTTCTCAACCGCACACGGCCCGGCCATAACGACGAACTGGTCGCTGCCGATACGGGCATCTACGAATGGGATCCCCACTATCGATCTTCCGCGAGGCCTTCCATCGGATTCATCGGCCGGAAGCGCCGCCAGAGTGTAGATCGGCTGAGCGTCCTCGACTGCATCCACTCCCGGCAGGGAGCGGAATCCAACCGGATCGACCGAGTGAGGCCCGGCGTCGAATGATACGACGAGGTGCCCGTTCCGGCTCTCGATGGAGACGTTTTCGGGTGCACTCGACGATTGCCCGGCGAGTCCGACGACCCGGGCTATTTGGCCGGCTGTAGCGGTTGTTGAGAGAATTACGCGCATGGATAAAACATGCTCCGGCGCCATCCGCAGCCCAAGTAGGGTAACTCCAAAGGCCGGGATTTTCAATGAGCGAACTATCATGAACGGCAAAACAAAGACGGATATGCTGTGCTACCATTCTTTACGCCGAACACTCAAGGTCTGCAATGGATATCGCACCCTACATCAAGTGGCTGAAGATCTCGCTGACCATAATGGGTGTGTTCGTGTTCGAAGGCGGTTTCCTGTCCCTGATCTTCGGAAGTTTAGGCTGGAAGACGTTTGGCAAGGGGATTTGGACCGGATTTCTTGTGTTCGTGTCTCTCGTGATGATCCTGATGATAGTTCTTGCAGGACTGTACTACCTGGGCGCACTCGACCCGTGGATCTTCAGCGAGTGGGAGCCCTTGGAGTGATCTAGCGAAAGTGATAGATCGCGAGCGAGACCGCCGCGAGTATGCACGCCGGGAGTAGCAGGCGCTTGTACACACCGTTCATGTCGGCGCCGAAGTATTCGGTCGACAGCACAAGACAAAGGTGCACGGGAGAGAAGAGCACCCCGATAAATCCGAACGCGTAAGCCAGTTGCACCTTGCTCAGATCGATCGGATCTCCGAAGAACGGGATGAGAAGCGGGAAGGCGACGCTGACGTAGGAATGAGTGATTCCGGTCAGATAGCCTATCAGCATCGGAATGACTATGAACAGCGCTATCGGAGGCACGCCCCAGTCCGTGAAGACGCTCTCGAGCTGATCCACCGCGCCGCTCACGAGAATGATGTCCTTGAAAACCAGGACCGCGTAGACGGTTCCGATCAGCCTCAGATCGATGGACTTGAGAGCCAGACGGGGGAAACGTACAGGCCCGATTCGCACCGCGCCGAACAGGAGGGCGGTCACCGGCAGCACAATGAGAAACGGCCATCTTAGTCCCACATAAGCGATGATTATCAGCAGGATGGGCCAGAAGCCCTTCAGGAAGAGAACGAGATGCCGTGCAAGCTCCGCGCCGTGCAGTCCCCTGCGGAAGTGCTTCTGTATGCTGAGAAGCCCGAAAAGCGAGCCGCCCAGAATCGCGCCGAGGCATAGCGGAAACTGGTAAACGACAAGGCGGTTCAGCTCCACCCCGATTATGACCGACTCGAGAATCAGCCCGGGGTACAGCGGATAAGAGTACTCCCAGACGTGCCGGAACCAGTAGTTGAGATAGGTGCGATCCTCCGGCTTGAGTTCGGCTTCATCCGCAAGGCCGTCTATCATCGGCGCCGAGAAAAGCGCCCCTCCGGGCATCGGCAGGAGACCGATCATGGCCGGGAGCGCTGCGATGGTGAAGCGGTTGTCCACGAAAATACGTCTGACCGACTCGACCAGATCGTCCAGAGCCCCCGACTCCCGCATGCTGCTTGAGAGAATGAGAATAAAAAGAACAAGCGCCAGCACGGAGATGGTGTCGAAGTCTATCGTGGCAAGCCGGATTGTCTGAAGGAAAATAATCGGGTTGACGAGGAAGAGGATTCCTGTCGCCAGCGCGCAGGCGGCTAGCGCGAAGCCAAGCTCCCATTTCATCCTGACGAGGAAGTACAGGAGCCCAAGTATCACCAGGATCTTGAGTACAACTAATATGGCTCAGGTTCCTTCCGCTGGGTGAGTTCTCTTTCCCACCCGGCAATGACATCGAGAAGCTCGGACATGTGCTCGATCGTCGCGTCGGGGACATCCTCGGGCACCCTGGGCTCCTGGAGGGCGTGCGGACCGAGTCTCAGCCAGACTGTTCTCATGCCGAGGACGTTTGCCGGGTAGATGTCGTTGTCAAGGCGGTCGCCCACCATGCAGCAGTTCTCGCAGGGCTCGTCGACGCGGCGGCAGATCTCGAGGAAAAAGCGACTGTCCGGCTTCGTCAGTCCCAGGTCGCCGCTGACCGCGGTCGAGGTGAAGTACTTCAGCAGGCCGGAGCTCTCGATCTTATCCCTGATGAATTCCGGCTGGTTTCCCGCAAGCGCCAATTTGTATCTTGATGCAAGCTCGGGGATAACCCGGTCAATGCCGTCCATGAGCGCGGCTTCCTCAAAATGGCTGTAGATGAGCTTCAGAGCCTTGCCATAGACCTTCAAAGTGCGCTCCCGATCGGGCTTGAGGAACCGCCAGAGCACCGACTTGGTGAAGCTCGGCGACCACGACCCTATCGCCCGGTCCCTCGCTTCTTCGACTTCCTTCTCGCCCACATCCCGACCGAGCTCCTCCTGGAGCAAAGACCTGACTATCTCGACATCGTAGACGAACTCGGGCCTTTCATCGACGATGGGACCACCAACGTCGAAGAGGATCGCACGCAAAGGGGCACCGCTGAGCATGATCGATGGAGTATATCACGCAGCGGAAGCTAATCGCACGATCGCTGTACGTGGGTATTACTGGATTCTGAGGAAGGTTCGCTCGTACTCCTCACCGAAATCCCTGCCTATGCTGAGCACTTCACCGGACTCACCGTAGCCCACAAGGTAGTAGGCGTTTGACGAGATGCGATGATAGATGTAGTCGCCGGGCTGGATATTCGCGAGAC